>NZ_JAJDMK010000038.1:0-22322 GCF_020593575.1 Holdemanella sp. DFI.5.55 | reverse complement strand
AAAAGCCTATGCCCTTACGAAAAGGTATAGGCTTTTGTCAACAATCTGAAAGAAGATTCATTATCGAATCTTCTTACTTAACAGCGTCTTTCAAAGCTTTGCTAGCTTTAAATTTTACAGATTTGCTTGCAGCAATTTCAATTTTTTCCTTAGTAGCTGGATTGATACCAGTACGAGCTGCTCTTTCACTAATTGAGAATTTACCAAATCCGAATACATCTACAGTACCATTATCTTTTAAAGTATCCGCTACTGTATCGAATACGAATTGAACATAAGCTGTTGCGTCTTTTTTTGAACAACCGAATTCTTCAGCCAATTTTTCAGCTAAATCTTTTTTATTAATAACATTAGACATTTACATGTTCCTCCTCTAATTATTACCACGCTATTTTATCATTTCTATAACTAGAGTGCAACGTCTTTCATTATTGATTCCACCACATATTTTGGTAAGCCTACCACATTGGTATAATCACCTTCAATATGATCCACAAAATCACATTCCTGTATACCATAAGAGCCTGCTTTATCCATACATTTCCCACTATTTACATACGAAATAATATCTTGTTCTGTAAGTTTCTTAAAATAAACATCTGTCGTTTCGACATGTAAAAAAGTTTGTTTTTTATAGATTACACAAACACCCGTTTTTACTTGATGCCTACGATTTGATAATGCGTTCAACGTCTTTAACGCATCCTCTTTTGATTTTGGCTTACCCAATATTTTTTGATTCAAACATACAATCGTATCTGCCGATATAATAATCGAGTCTGAATAGAATTCTCTTACTTCTTTTGCCTTAGATTCAGCAACCTTTTTTAAAGCCTCATCCAAACCTAAACTTAAATCAAACACTTCATCCTTTTTGGCTGGACAAACAATAAAATCGTAGCCCAAGTCTTTTAATATCTCTTTTCTTCGCGGAGATTTAGACGCAAGTACAATCATCTTTCAAAACCTATCGGTGCCTTTTTCACCATATAATAAATAGCCAATCCACTTGCCAGAGCAACAAAACAAATCACTTTGATTACACAAGCAAGTACTAGCTTATAAAAAATTGTTTCTGGAAGCATACAAATCATGAAATCCGTATTGGGGTCTAACAGCCACAATTGATTCGTAAAGAAAATCGTATGAAACCATGTCCAGAAACTTGTAAAATCTGTAAAGATCCAAAACCCAAAGAACACAAGCATTACTATGAATGTAAACATGGCCGTTAAAAAACCTTTACTCAAATACGCAAACATCAATTCTTTTTCATTCCAGTAAAAATATAAAATAATCAACACTAGAATAATAAGCGCTGTTTTAGCAAACCTTAAAGCATTCTGATACAACGCCTTTACATCCACCATATGACTCGTTTCTTTTTCATTAAAAGTTTCTTGAGATACACCATACCACGTGATATGTCCCTTGATATCATCACGCTTGTCATCTAAATAATCCAACAATAAACGAATACTTTGATTCAAATCTTTCTTAGAAACACCAATATCACTAGCCAAATCCATCTCTTCATATTCAGGAATATAAAAATCTGGATTTAATGCTGTACTCTTGATACTAAACACAACACAAACAATGATAAAGCACCAGCCAAATATAAAACTTAAAACACGTCTCATTATTCTACAGCTACCAAATCAGCCTTTTCTACCATTGGCATAGCCTCAATCAAACTGACTAAAGACTGAATACCGATTTCTAAATCACTAATATCTAAAGTAAGTGCTACGTTGGCAATTCCATTAATAGGAATCGTTTGGTTAATAGCTAAAACATTAACTTGTTTTACAGATACTAAAGATAAAACTTTAGAAAGTGTGCCCTTTTCATTTCTTAAAATCATCGAAATAATTGCCTTACGATTCGATTGTTCTGCATTAAATGAAAAAACGGCATCCTTATATTTATAATATGTGCCCCGCGAAATACCAACCATTTTAACAGCTTCACTAATTCTTTTTGCCTTGCCCGACTGTAATAAAATACGTGCCTGCATAACTTGTTCTAAAACATCCGGTAAAATATCGCCACTCACAACATAATATTTACTCATATTTTATAAACGCCCCCTCTTTGGCTATAGTTAAAAATCTATAATCCAATTCACTAAAACAAGATTCTAAAATCTTGGATAATTCAACCAAATGAGATTCTTCTAACGAAACAACCATAATAGTTGAACCACTTCCTGAAATCCACATTGGAAGTTGTTTTGAATCACAATACTTCTTTATCCTATCATATTCCTTAATAAATTGCCTACGATATGGTTCATGCAACAAATCCCTACAAGAACTTGCAAGTAAAGACTCATCCCCCTGTTGCAAAGCCTGAATAAAGACGAGTGCATGCGATACTTGTGAAACACAATCTTTAAATGCCATACCAGTCGGCAAAACCTTTCTTGCCTGAGAAGTTTTTACTTCATAACGAGGTACAATGGCCAAACAGTGATAGTTTGCACATGGAACAAGACTCATTTTCACATCTTCTCTTTCCATAAAACAAGCTGTAGCCTGACCAAAAATAGCTGGTGCTACATTATCAGGATGTCCCTCTATACTTGTGGCAATCTTTAAGATTTCCATCTTGTCCATACCCTTTTTAAACCATGCATCACAAGCTAAGATTCCCGCAACAACACACGTTGAACTTGAACCCAAGCCACGGGCAAAAGGCACATCTGTATCTATCGTTAGTTTAAAAGTCGGATATCCCAAATGTAAATAGTCACAAGTTGTATAAAAGGCTTGCACGACTAAATTGTTTTGTCCTTTAAATTCACCCGGACAACCTTCTACAATCAACGTATCACTTTCTTCAAAAGTAAAGTGAGCCCACCAGTCTACAGCCATACCAAGACAATCAAATCCCACGCAACAATTTGCGCTTGTTGCTGGGACACACACACTAATCATGGAATACCTCTTTTGTACTTTCACATACCACGTCTTTCATAGATGCTACATCGATAACACGATCATGTAAAACATCTAAGTCTTGAAGTTCCTTTAATTGAGTAGGAATTGCATCTTGACAATATTTTGATAAATCTTGCATAGCCATCCATTCATTATCTTCCGTATATCCTAATGCTTTCAAAACATCTTGACTGAATTTATAAGGTGAAGCTGTAGCCAAAGAAACAATAGGACGATCTTTACATTCTTTTGCGACTTTGTACGCAATGGCCGAATGCGGATCTAAAACATAGTTTGTCTTATCATAAACCAATTTGATTTCTTCACTCGTTTCTTTGTCATCTACACTGCCACACGTAAATAAGTTTTGAATGGTTTTAAAAGTTTCATCATCAATCTGATAACGACCCTTTTCATTTAATTCCTGCATCCATTTCGATACTTTTTGTGTATCCTTATTAGATGCATAATATAATAGTCGTTCTAAGTTTGAACTAATCAAAATATCCATACTTGGTGAAATAGTCTGGATAAAATCTCGATTTCGATCATAGATACCTGTCGTTAAAAAATCTGTTAATACACGATTCGCATTGCTGGCAACATAGAACTTTTCTACTGGCAACCCCATCAAATATGCATAATATCCAGCTAAAACATCTCCAAAATTTCCAGTTGGAACACTAAATGAAACTTTATCCCCTAATTTGATAGCACCTTGATGCACTAATTGTTTGTAGCTATCAAAATAGTAAACGATTTGAGGAACCAGACGACCCACATTAATGGAATTAGCACTTGTCAAAAGAATATTTTGTTTCGCACAATACGCATTCAATTCTTCATCTAAGAATAGACGTTTTACTTGGCTTTGCGCATCATCAAAATTGCCTTGAATTCCAAATACATTCACATTCTTTCCTTTTTGCGTAACCATCTGACGATATTGAATGGCACTAACCTTTTTATATGGATAGAAAACATTAATACCAATATTTTCTACATCACAAAACCCAGATAAAGCCGCTTTACCTGTATCTCCACTTGTGGCAGTTAAAATCAATGCTTTTTGGTTCGTAGTTTTTAAGGCACAGGACATTAATTGTGGTAAAAGAGTTAACGCAACATCTTTAAAGGCACATGTAGGACCGTGGAAAAGTTCTAACACATAAACATCATCTACTTTTTTTACAGGTGTAATCTCTTTTTTAGAGAAAGAATTCGCATATGCATTTTCAACACATGTCACCAATTCTTCCTTCGTATAATCTGTAAGAAGATGTGAAAGTATATAAACGGCATTTTCTTTATAAGACTTTGAACATATTAAGGATAAATCTAAATGAATTTGATCTAAAGTTGGAAGTACGTATAAACCTCCATCTGGACTCATTCCATTTAGTATGGCTTGCTTGCTGGAAACGCTTTGGTGTGCGTCTCTTGTAGAAATATAATCGTTCATGTGAATCCTCCTTGAAAATCTATATTCCATATGATACAATGTTCACACTTTAAAAACAAGTGTTTTCTAAAAAGATACAGGAGGAACTATATGAACGCAGTTATCTTAGGTTATGGAGTTGTCGGAAAAGGAATTGAAATCCTGGCAAAAACATTGGATGATATCAATATAAAATACGTTTATGTACGTAAAGAAAAAGAAAACCTACCTTATTTTTCTAACAATGAAGATATGGTAGTTCAAGATGATATTGATATCGTTTTTGAATGTTTAAACGGATTAGAACCTGCCAACACATTGATTCAAAAAGCTTTGAAAAAAGGAAAACATGTCATCAGCTCAAATAAAGCTGTTGTCGCAACCTATCTCGATACCTATTTAGAGCTTGAAAAAGAATATGGAGGAAGCATTCAGGTAGAAGCTTGTGTTGCAGGTGGTATTCCATTTATCGATGCCTTATTAAAACTAAAAAGACTTGAACCACTACAAGGCTATGAAGGTATCTTTAATGGCACAAGCAACTACATTTTAGATTCTATGCAAAAAAACAACTTGGATTTTGAAGACGTTTTAAAAGAAGCTCAAGATAAAGGATATGCTGAAAAAGATCCATCTAACGATATTGATGGTGTTGACGTATATTATAAAACAAAGATTTCTAACAGCTTAGCTTTCAACACACCCATCGTTGACATTCCATATTATGCAGGAATTCGTACAATCAAAATGTTGGACATTAAATTCATCAAAATGAACAATAAAGTCATACGTCATTTATCCATATCAAGACAAATTGACGATAAAATTATTTCCATTATCGCTCCATGTTGCATGGATGAAAATGATTTTTTAGCCAATGTTCCTAGCAACTACAACGCACAAAAAATCCTATCTCATAGCTTTGATACACTAGGCTATTATGGTCAGGGCGCCGGCCAATTACCTACAGCGCAAGCCATGGTACAGAATGCTTTAGATACACTTGAAAATAAAGAAAGAAAAATTGTTTATTCAACACCAAAAGAATTTGATACGTCTCTATTAAAAGAAACGTGGCTAATTCGCAGTGATGTTTCCCTAGAGAATTACTATCCTATTCAAAAGAAAGAAGCAAACTATTACTGGATTGAAAACCAGGATATGTCAATCATTAAGAAAATTAAAGAATTAGATAAAAATAGTTTTATCGCATTATGGAGGTAGTCATATGTTAAAAATCACTAAATTTGGTGGTTCTAGTGTCGCAAATGCTGAACAGTTCAAAAAAATCAAAGCCATCATCCAACAAGATCCAACACGCCGATACATTGTTGTATCGGCTCCTGGAAAACGTTTTGCGGCCGACAATAAAATCACAGATCTGCTTTACTTGTTAGATGCCCACAGAAAATACCATGTTGATGCATCGAGCGTCTTTAAACTCATCAAAAACCGTTTCATCGAAATAAAAAATGAATTAGACCTTAAACAACCCATCGAAAAAGAGTTGGATGCCTTTTACACCAATCTTAACCAAATGTCCCAAGCTGTTATCGTCAGTCGCGGTGAATACTTCTGTGCTAAATTAATGGCTGAATATCTAGGTTATGCCTTTGTGGATGCCAAAGATATTATTCGTTTTAAACTAGATAAATCTATTGACTGGGATGCGACCAGCGCAAAACTTCAAGCTAAATATGCTCAATACGACCACTTTGTTTTCCCAGGCTTCTATGGCACAAGTGCAAATGGACACATTCAAGTCTTCCCACGTGGCGGAGGCGATATTACAGGGGCTATTTTAGCAAAATGTCTTCATGCCGACGTATATGAAAACTGGACCGATGTGTCTGGATTTTTAATGGCCGATCCTACAATTGTTAAAAACCCAAAAGGAATTACTCATATCACATATTCAGAACTAAGAGAACTTTCCTATATGGGAGCTAGCGTTTTACATGAAGAAGCTATTTTCCCGGTTAAAGAAGCTAACATTCCAATCCACATTTTAAATACCAATCGCCCTCAAGACGCAGGTACAATCATCCAAGAACATTCAAAAGTAAAAAGTGGATATCCAATTACAGGTATTGCAGGTAAAAAGGATTTTATGTCTATCTATGTTTATAAAAAGCATATGTCAAATGAAGTCGGTTTCATTCGTAAAGCTCTATCCATCCTAGAAAAATACCACATCAGTATTGAACACATTCCTAGTGGAATTGACTCATTCAATATTGTTGTAGAAAAAAAAGAAATTGAAGAGAGTCTTTATGAAATCTTGGCACACTTCAAAGATGAACTAAAACCAGATAAATTAACTGTCCAAGAGGATTTAGCTTTAATTTCTACTGTAGGTAAAAACATGTCCGATAAGCCAGGTACAAGTGGCAAGTTATTTGGTGCCTTAGGTAAAAATAACATCAACATTGTCATGATTGCCCAAGGTAGTGATGAAATCAATATCACAGTGGGAGTCAAGAAAAAAGACTTCACAAAAACAGTCCAAGTTATATATGATACTTTCGTAGGAGGAAATGAAGAATGACAACAATCGCAATTGCCGGTGCTACAGGTGCTGTAGGACAACAAATGTTAGAATGCTTAAAAGAAAGAAACATTCAGGCTGACCTTAAATTATTGGCTAGTGCCAGATCAAAAGGCAAAGAAATCGATGGACACATTGTTGAAGAACTCACAAAAGAAAGTTTTCAAGGTGTTGACTATGTTTTAGGAGCAACTGGAAATGACATCACAAAAATGTGGATGCCATGGGCCAAAGAAGCAGGATGTATCGTTGTTGATAATTCAAGTGCATTCCGTTTAGACAAAGATGTTCCTTTGGTAATTCCTGAAGTGAACAAAGAAGATATTAAAGGCCATCATGGCTTGATTGCCAATCCAAACTGTGCAACGATTATTGCCCTTGTAGCTTTACAAGCTTTACATAAAAAATACCGCATCAAACGAATGATTGTGACAACATTTCAAGCTGTATCAGGTGCTGGTGTTCAAGGAATTGAAGATTTAAAGAATCAAATTGAAGATGAAAATGTTCCATCAAAAGCTTTCCCTTACCAAATCGCATTTAACTTGATTCCTCAAATTGGAGATTTTGATGATTTAGGCATCTCAAAGGAAGAATGGAAGATGCAAAATGAGGCAAGAAAAATGTGGCACGATGATGCTTTAAAAGTTAACTGTACTTGTGTACGTGTTCCTATTTGGCGTTCTCATTCTGAAAGTATCACCATCGAATGTGAAAATGAAGTGGATGTCAATGAGGCGAGAGAATTAGTATCCAAAGCTGAAGGCGTACTATTAAAAGATGATCCAAAAAATCAAATCTATCCAATGCCAAAGGATACGACAAATCAAGACTTAGTTCATGTTGGAAGAATTCGTAAAGACATCACGGATGAAACAAATCATACATTATCTCTATTCTGCTGCGGAGACCAGATTCGTAAAGGTGCTGCTACAAATGCAGTCCAAATTCTAGAAGAATTATTAAAGGCAAACGATTAATTTCGCTTGCCTATTTTTTAGTTAATTTCAATATCTCCACTTGTTGTATTTAAAGTTAAGGTCGCATTATTTGTTCCTAGCACACGAGTTACAGAACCCGTTAATTCTTCTTCCCCAATTTCAATATCTCCACTCGTTGTAGAGGCTGTGACTGAAACATTATTGATATTTTCTACACTTACATCTCCTGATGTGGTATTTAATGTATTATCTCCAGTTAATTGGCCATCAAATTCTATATCTCCACTTGTAGTTACAAAAGTACAATTATTTAAATTTCCATTCTCAATAGAAATATCACCAGACACACTTGTCACTCTAGAATCCTTTAATGCCACGTTTTGAGTTTCAACATCCCCTGCAACAATATTGCCATTCACAATTAAAGAATCATTTATCGTATAAATAATCACTTCATTATCATCGTGACCGACAAAATGTTTATCTGAAATTGTTTCTTTTACAGTTAAAACACCATCATCAACAGAATAATCCAGTTTTTGTTTCTTCGCATCCTGCAAACGATAAGAAATCGCGTTCTCACTTGATTTCTCAATTTTAACATCCATACTTGTCAAATCTAAATTGACAGAAGTAAAATCTTCGATTCGTTCATGGTTCAAAGGTTCTTTCGCAATAGATATTTCTTCAGATACTTCGCCAATGTCCACATTCGTATTCGTAATTAAATGAATCGCAAGAAAGCTACCTCCTGCAATACAAACAAGAATAAGAATAAATACTATAATGAATCCTTTTTTCATCAAACCACCTCTTTCACTACTAGTTTATCACCACTACTTTGTTTTGTACAGTAGTATGCTCAAAAAAAGAAGAATTACTCTTTAATTCTTCCCTTCTCAACATTAGGAATAATGAAATGCTCATACATATACTTCCACAACACTTCACTACCCTCATGTGTTTTTTCGTTTCGCTTTAATATCTTTTCAAGATGCACACCATTTTCAACCCACATTCTTCCATCCGTCGCAGCATTCAACATAACAGGCTGAAAATTATCCATCACTCTGGCAAACTTAGCTTCCGGTGTTCTTCTTTCTTCAAATTCATTCCACAAATGTAATACTTTCTTTGCCTGATCTTCTGGCAATAAATTAAAAATGCGATTAGCTGCTAAATTCTCTCTTTCATTTTGCGTTTTCAAGCCTTGATCATCATATGCATAGGTATCCCCTGCATCAATTTCCACAAGATCATGAATCAACAACATAGAAATTGTTTTTAATACATCAACTTTTTCATTGGCATATTCACTTAATAATAGTGTCATAATAGCCATATGCCAAGCATGTTGAGCATCATCCTCAAAGTCTTTCCCATTGCTTTGAAGTGTCTTTCTTTTGATTTGTTTTTCTTTATCAATTTCCAAAATAAATTGCATCTGTTTTTCAATTCGTTCCATACCATCACCAACACCATTTTAACACACAAAAAGGCCCGGATTCACTCAGGCCTAATCTATTACGTCAACTTCGAAATCATTAGTGAACTTGAGGAAGGAGCAAAATACGATTTCTATTGACGCAAACCTTCTTAAAACTTCCTTTCGAAGCCAATGAAATTATATCATCATTTGCAACTGTTTACAATATAGTTGTAAATATTTTACATTTTCGTGAAAGTATAAACATATATAATATTACACAAGATATCACACTTACCAAAACAACTCCGATTACAGATAACTTTTTGGGTTAACCTTCAATTTGTTGTTATGACATAAATAATGTCAAAATTGCTTGTATACTTTAAGTATCTAAAAGGTAGGCACTTATATGAACACAATCAATTCCTCTAATTTCTTACTTCCTAATGTTGCGGACAAACTATGCTCTTATCAAAAAGAACGTGTATCTTTGATGATCAATGATTTTATTGAAATAAACAAGCAGATGGATAGTTATCATTTTCAATACTGTCCTAAATGTGGTGCTTATCATCCAGTTCTTGTAAAGGCAGGTAAGACAAAAGCAGGGAAACAGATGCTTAAGTGCAATGCATGCAATAAAAGATTTGTCTGTGATCATGCTCAGTTGACATTTTATTCACACCAGAGCCAAGCAAAATGGAACGATCTAATCATTCAAACACAGAACGGAAATTCTATTCTTAAAACAGCCGCAAAAATAAATGTAAATGAATCCACTGCTTTTCGCATGCGTCATAAATATCTTCATTTTATTGAAGTTATGGAGTATCCCATACATGCTTACGAAAGAGATTGAAGTTGATGAAACGTATATAACACATTGCAGAAAAGGACGAAAAATAGAGGGTCATCCAGGGAAGAAACGAGGAACACCCACTAGAAAAAGAGGCTTGTCAAAAGAAAAGATATGTATCCTAACAGCGGTGCAGCGATCGGGAAACTGCATTGCTCGTTCTTTTAATGTGGCTAAACCAAGAATTGACGATGTGTTACAGTTTAGTCGCTGTATTGAAGATAAAAGCTATGTATGGACAGATGGATTAGCTAGTTACCAGAAGGTGCTCGAAGAAAAGAGATGCGAGAATAAAATTCTAGTCAGCTATAAAAGTTATGACTCTGTAAATCATCTAAACAATGTTAATTCTTTTCATTCGCAAATTCAGGCACAATATACGTGTTATAAAGGTATATCTAGTAAATACATCAATCGATATAACGCCTTGTTCACCCTACAACGCGAATATCTTGGAATGGATTCACAAGAAATGTTACGTTTGATCATGAAACGTTGAGAAAGATCCATGTATATTTTTATATACGCCAAATTCGTAAAGAATGTTTATTTCCGTTCGCTATCGTTTAGAAAGTACCTATATCAACAAATTGAAGGTTAAGCCATACCAAATTATCATTCAGCGATAAAAAAATATTCATTCCATTCAAGTGTTGATTTATATAATTGCTTACCTTTGAACATAAATGACAATATAATAAGCACTAATGCTAAACCTTTTGATAATAAAATTTTTACAAGAATAATTGCTGCCAGTAGTAATAATTTCATCATCATTAAAATTCCTCTCCTTGCTGTTTCTTTTCATAATATATGGTTGTTATTAGTTCGATTATCCAACTAATAGATAATAAAAGTCCTAAAACAATCAGAATTGCTACTGTTAAAATATTTTCAGTAAAATAGAATGCAATCATAGACAATATTACGCAGATGAAGATAAGTGCTTGAAGAATGACAAACGCTGAACATAGACTTTTCAATTTGACAATACTGTTTCTTACATTTATTTTTGAGGATATATCTTCTTCTGTGCATTTTTTAGACAACGCTCTGATTAAAGAATTTAACCCAATTGACAATGCAAGAAATGAAATAACGATATTTCTGATTTGCAAAATCATTAAATCAGAGGGCACCGTCAAATTTTTTATCAAAGAAATAGCACCTATTACACAAAATATAGTACCTGTAATTAAGCCTTTTTATTGTAAGCTTTCATTATCCTACACTCCCCTGTATCTTGGTACAAAAGAGTATAAACTATACACGAACTGTAAAGTCAAGAGTTTTCATTAATCTTAATCATAATTTTTGTAATATAATCAGCTTCATCAGAAATAACAAAATCATTCAAGCCAACTTCATAAGCATAGTCAGTAAGTTGTAGATTATTTCCATGAGCATAATCAAGCATCTGTTGATATAAGGCTGGTAATTTATCCCATTTACCCTTTTGATAACCACAGAGATATTTTCCTTGTGGTTTTATAAAACTATTCGGAACAGATTTTTTGTTTAAGGCAATCGTGTATATTCCCTCGTATTTATCGAAGTTCATCTTATATACATTGTCAAGCGAAATAAAGCTTCCCATTCCCATTCGTATTTGTTCTATTCCCCATATATCTTTCAAACGAGAGAAAATTTGTGTTATATCATCTTCTGAGAAATCATAAGGATAGACTAAAAGCCTTTCTGATTTACATTCTTCAATTCTGATTTCCCGTTCCTGTAAAGTTTCACAAAAAAATATTTGTTCTTTCTTGCTCTGCATTACAGTTTTAATATCTTTCAGCTTTTGAATTTGCTTATCAACTTCTTGTTCTTTTTCGTTCACAATTTTTAAGAAATCAGCAGGTGTAGGATTTTTTCGATATGTTTCGATTTCCTCAATACTCATATTTAATTCTTTCAACATACGGATATATTCAAAATCTATACTTTGTGAAATATCATAATAGCGATAGCCATTATCAGATTTTGTAAGTGGACGGAAAAGCCCGATTTCATCATAATAATGTAATGTGCGTTTGTTTACTTCGTGTAATTTTGCAAATTGTGCAGTTGTCAGCTTTTTAATCTCTTCTCTCATTTTCTTAAAACTCCTTATTTACATTACAGTTACTGTATACTTTATCATATATGATATGAATGATGTAAACAAGGAGAAGAACAATGAAAATAAAATTACGTGAATATCAAAAACAAGATTTTAAAGCTTTAGAAACTATCATTAGGGAAACATGGCATTATGATGATTTTAGCAGTCCCAAAATAGCGGTTAAACTAGCAAGAGTATTTTTAAGCAGTTGTTTAACCAACTATACATTTTCAAGAGTAGCGGTAGTTGATGGAAATGTGGTTGGTATTATATTAGCTAACAATATTTCTAAACATAAATGTCCTCTTTCAAATCGACTGTTACAAATAAAATCAATACTATCCTTATATAGTTCAAAAGAGGGTCGGAATGTTTCAAAAATTTTTGGTAACGTCAATGGAATAGATAAACAATTATTGAATGAAAACAACAAGATTTATCCGGCAGAGCTTGCCTTATTTGCTGTAAGTTCTTCATGTAGAGGAAAAGGAATTGGTAAAATACTCTTTCAGTCAACTCTCGATTACATGAAGCAGGAAAAACTGAAAGAATTTTATTTGTTTACAGATACAAGCTGTAATTATGGTTTTTATGAACATCAAGGAATGAAAAGACGATTAGAAAAGGAACACATATTTAACATCAAAGGACAGCAAGCGGTAATGAAATTCTTTATTTATGACTATCAATGTTAATGATAACAGTTATTCTTTCTTCCCATGATTACCTGCCATAGCAAAAAAAAGCCCTGTCAAGAGCTTGCCGCCATTGGTGGTGTTATGCACTCTTGATCAGGCTTTTTGTTTACTGTATCTTTTCGTAAGAGGAAAAAGATTATTCGTCCTCATCATCATCAAAATTATCCGTTATCCACGGTAATTTCGATAACAGTTCCATATCCTCTTTTGAGTTCGGGTTTATCATTTTCACGACTTGATAAGGTGTCCTATACTTGTGTTCCTCAATGCTTTCCCAAACATATCCATGCTGTATAAATCATCATGGCGGTTTAACAGTTTTTGGAATTCCAAATGTTGGATAAATTCTTTGATTGGGTAAAGGTCGGACGCTTCAATGCTTGTTCCATTGATATAGTCGGTAATGTATTCCCGTAACTTTTCTAACTCATATTCCAGCCATTCTTCCTCGCTGTCAAAGAAGTTATCATAATGTCCATGCTTCAATTCTGCATTTAATCGTTCCTCTGCTCTCAAAAACTGACGGACTTCTTTTTCAGACTGATTAACATATTTCCATTCCCCGATAACAATTCATTGGGTGTTACGTCCAGCACTTCCATTATCTTTTCCAGCGTTTCATAAGCAGGATAGTTCAACCCTCTTTCAATCTTGGAAAGGCTCTGCATATTGATACCGGTTTTATCCGCAAGCTCCTGTTGTTTCATTCCTCTAAATTTTCTTATGGTCTGTATATTATTTCCTAAATGGCTTATTTTCATTGCATACCCCTCCATATCTCGTTATACCTTTGCTATTATAAATCTATCATGCTTAATATGATTTATATAGACAAAAATAGATATTGATCATTAAGCATATAGGAATCACTATGTTCTTGTAATTGAATAGGCACAATAGAATGAAATACAAAAACATTCAAAAAGAAATACCTATCTGATTAAACCCATAGATATGAATATCGGTTGAAATGGAATTTGTTTAAAAAGGGTAAAACAGGACTTGTCGACAGAGCATTGCAGGACTGTTGGCGTACGTGAGCAAAAACGACATGACGGATTGCCGTCAAAGGACGGAAATGCTTTGTCGGCTGGCGAGCCTTGTCTGTGCCTCCGTTATCTAACAGGGGGCACTATTTCACAAAAGACAAGTAAAAAATCATACAACCCCAAAGCTGCAAGGAGTAATATGAAGTTTTAAGAAGATAGTAACTTCACATTCTTTTGAATAGTGGTTTACAGGTATTTCAAGGCTATTATAGGATTGGAGGAATACAATGAACAATTTAGAATTTGCACTTGAAATGAAGAACAAACATCTTGCAAGCGCTCTTTCACAAGGAGAACTTGCACGTCTTACCCATGTATCAAGATATAGTATAAAAGGAAAACCCAAGGTTGCGATTGATTACAATATGCCTTTTGTCCGTATGGTAAAGAAATACAACAAGCACCATAAGGAAAACCCTTTGCCACATATCACACCACATACACTACACCATACATTCTGCACAAGACTGGCAAGCAAGAACATGAATCCATAAGATTTACAGTATATCATGGGGCATTCAAATATCAGTATCACAATGAACTGGTATGCTCATGCGTCCATAGATACTGTAAAATCAGAGGTTCAGCGTCTAATCGCATAGAAGTATTTACCACGATTTTAACCACGCTTGATAGCGAAAATATAAGAAGATAGACCTAGATATGTGAGGTTTACCACAAAAGAAAAAATGCCCGTAGAGCCGATAAAATAAGGCTTTGCAGACATTTAAGAAGGTATAAAAAGATAGTCAAAGACATATATAATTTATTAATAAAGACTGTAAATATAATTATTACATAAGCAACATTCTGAGCTAACATTGTGACAGCAGCCATTTGTCCAGCTCCTGTATACACAAACAAGGAAAAGCTCAATGCTCTAAAAAATGTTAATCCTGTTGCTTTAGCCAACATACCCTACGCTATTCCAACAGGAATATATCCTAAAATAATTGGATTGCTGCCTTGGCCCCTACTTTAAAATCTTTCTTCATAATCATTTGCTAAAGAAAAAAGAAACAGTGTAAAACTATTTCTCTTCTTCCTTCTTATGAAACATTTCACTAAATACGCCTAACGCATAGAAAAGCACACTAAAGCAGATGCTTTCATAACACGTCGTAATCATGTACAAAACCAAATTCACTACACTTAAGTTTGTACTGTAATATGAAGTAAACGTATTATATGCTTGGATTGCCGCATAACACGTATAAGCTAACGATAAAACGGCAAAAACGTATAATAGAATTGTTAATGTATTCTTATTTTTCATTTGAAATACCCCCTTTAAATAATGTACTAATTAAACCACTATTTTCGTATTTATACAAACAAAAATTTTTCAGTTTATTTTAAGCAAACGCATCATACGTATCATCATCCTCACAAACAATTTGAATGACACGCTTTCCATCCACTACAGTCGATACAATCTTATCTGGATATTCCATGGCATCCGAACGAATCGTTAATTCAATACCTTGAGATATCTGGAATTTTTTTGTACGTTTATTATTCAAGCTTTCGGGAACAACTTTAAATTCTGTATCAAAATTTTTACGTTCAGGAAGCGCTAGTAAACAATCTTTAATAACATCTTTCTCAATTTCTTCTTCACTAAAAGAATACGAATCAATTAAATTATCAATACATTGATTGTAGTTTAACTGCTGTGGTGTATTCATCACATTCTGCAATTCACTAGATAACTTTACATAATCCTTTTTAGAAACAGGTTCTACAGCGCTCTTCAATTCATTATCCACGGCCTTAAATGCGGAATATGTATTTTTGGCATCATCCCTAGCTTCATCTAACTCCAAGAATGAAACCGTCCAATATTTTGCCATAGTATCTGAATATGCCTTAACATCTTTAAATACTATATGCGAATTAATTTCATACATTGAAAATACAGCTGATTTCCACAATGATTTCTTATCTCCTGAAAATCCATACTTCTTTGATAAATCACTTCCATCATACCATTTTGAATGTTCCACTTTAGCAATCACAAATAAAAGTTCATCACTACTATTTTGTACCAAAGCCTGAATTAAACTTCCCTTTTTCACATTAGAACCCATGCGATAGATTTTTGCTTGTGCAAGTTTTTCACTCATCAAAAGCTTATCTGCAATACTATCTGTAAGAACTTCACATTTTTCTTGATTCAATGCCATTTGACGAATACACGAAACAACTTGTGTTTGTTCATCATGAATGGTATACATTTTATTTTTCTCATTTGAGTTCGCATACTCAATATATTCCTTCACAAAACCTTGGAATTCTTCAGGCATCTCTTTTCTTTGTAGTGTATCATTGTCTAAATCCAATATATGGAAAGATGTATATAAAATTGTCATAAAAAAATTTACTCCTTTTTATCGCAAATATTATACAATAAGTAAAGGAGGTTTTAAAAATGAAAAGAAAATCGATACCTATTTTATTATTAACTGGCTATTTAGGAGCTGGCAAAACCACTTTATTAAATCACATTCTAAAAAATCAAGAAGGATATAAAGTTGCGATTATTGTCAATGATATTGGTGAAATCAATGTCGATCAAAAACTAATTGATAAAAATGCACAAATTCAAAAAGAAGACACAGACGTTGTAGGTCTTACCAATGGATGTATTTGTTGCACACTAAAACTAGATCTTTTACAACAACTCTCAGCCTTAGCCTCATCCAATAAGTTTGATTACATCATCATTGAAGCGAGTGGTATTTGCGAGCCAATCCCCATTGCGCAAACCATTACTTACGCCAATGAAACACTATATTCTAGAGGATTACCAGAACTATTCCACTTAGACAACATCATCTGCGTTGCCGATGCTGCAAGATTGTCAAATGAATTCACTTGTGGTAAACACTTATTAGAACCTTGTGAAGATGAAGATTCTTTAGACTCTTTATTGATGCAGCAACTCGAATTCTGTAATACCGTTATCTTAAACAAAGCAGAAACCGTCAACGAAAATGAGAAAAATGAAATCAAGGCAGTCATTCATAAACTATGTAAAGATGCCGGAATCATTGAGGCTAGCTTTGGCCAAGTTAATTTAGAAGAGCTTTTAAACACACATAACTTTGATTATGAAAAAGCACAAAACAACATTGGTTGGATTCACGAAATCGAAGAACACGAACACCATCATCACAATCACGAAGGTGAAGCTTTAGAATATGGAATTTCTACTTTTGTGTGGCAAACAAGAAAACCATTGGATTTAAAGAAATTCACAAATCTATTAAATAACTATCCGAATGTGATTCGCACCAAAGGCTACGTATGGTTTGATAACCAACCTGATTCTGCCTACTTATTTGAACAAGCTGGTAAATTAAATTCACTTACAGAAGACTCATTATGGATTGCGTCAGCTCCAAAACAAGATCAAATGGATTTATTAAAAGCCAATCCTCAACTAGCTCAAAACTGGGATGAAGAGTATGGAGATCGAATCAATCAATTAGTCTTTATTGGAAAGAATATGAATGAAGAACAAATAAAAAGACAGTTCAATGACTGTCTTGCATAGGAGAAGAAATTCTCCTATTTTTTTTTAACTTTGAAAAGTTTTGATCCAAAATTCTTTCAACTTCAGAATACGATTGATTCTTTAACGAAGCCACCATAGTAATTTCATTTTTTAAAGCAGCAATATAATCGTCACTATCAATAGCCCATTTCACAGCTTCAATACCATCGGATTCCATAAGTAATTTATCCATAGATACTTGTTCTACTAAATGCGTTACTTCCTCTTCTTTTCCAATTGAAGGACCAATCGTGAAATAAGATACCACTTCATCATATTCTTTGACATAATCCATACATCCATACCAATGTACAACATATGTATTTGGATATTTACGAATCAATTCAAGTATTGTTTTTTCCTGACCCTTCGTATGAAGAATAACCGGTTTATTTAAAGCATGTGCAAGCTGAAGCTGTTTTTCAAACACTTCTTTTTGAATATTTAAATCCAAATCACACCATACACTATCCATGCCGATTTCGCCAATGATAGGTGCCTTTTTTAACAAAGGAAGCATGGATTCAAATGTATCTAAACTTGCATTCCAAGGATGTATTCCACAAGAATAGAACAACTGCTTTTGATGGACAAGTTCAAATTCTTTTTCATTTACGACGTTACAAATACCAGAAATTCCATATTCATTCTGTAGCGCATTTATTTCTTTTGAATAATGATAATGTGCATCATGCATGATTTTCACCCTTCAACAATTCATAAACTTGTTTCTTCAAATCACTTTGTGAAAATAACCAATCCCTCGATTTCTTTTCTTTAGATAAGTCTATTTCCTGCAAGATATGACTTGGCTTATTCGATAAAATCAAAATACGATCCGATAAATATAAAGCTTCATCAATATCATGTGTAACTAATAAAGTAGTACGATTATAATTCTTTCTTAATTGTAACAACCAATCTTGCATATCATTTCGAGTAATAACGTCCAACGCTCCAAATGGTTCATCTAATAAAAGAATATCCGCTTTACACAAAGAAGTTCTCAAAAAGGCAGCTCTTTGGCGCATTCCTCCTGAAAGACTCGATGGATATGCGTTTTCATAACCAGAAATACCAAATGTTTCAAATTCTTTTAAAGCTCTTTGTCTTATTGATTTATCATGATTAATTTCGCCATACAAACAAACATTATCTAAAATCGTTCTCCATTCAAGTAATAAGTCACTTTGTGGCATATATGCAAAATGACTACTAATACCTGTAATTGGTTCATCATCCACAAATACGGAGCCAGAATAATCTTCAATTAATCCTGCCAATACATTTAGAATGGTGGATTTTCCACATCCACTTGGCCCTAGAATGGAAACAAATTCACCTTCTTGAATAGAAAAAGAAATATCGTTTAATATTTCTTTTCCTGAAAATTCAAGATTTAGCTTTTCAACATATAGCTTCATTATTTTACAAACTCGTTAGTATATTGATCTTTCGCATCAATCTTTTGACTGATCAATCCTGTTTCATACATAAAATCTGTATAATTATCCCATACAGAATCTTTCATAACACCCCATGAATCTGCATCTTTGGCATATTGACTACTTAAATATTTTTGACTTTCTTTAAGAAATTTCAAATCTGTATCTGACAATGCATCCTCATGTAAGATTTCAGCTGCTTTACTTGGATGATCAATCGCATATTCATATCCTTTTTTAGTAGCTTCCATAAATTTTTTAACTGTATCTGAATTCTTTTTAATCATCTTTTTGTTGGTGATAATAACCGGAGTATAGTAATCCAAACGATTATCTAAATCAGCTAATGGCATATAGTTTAAATCATATCCATCTTGTAGTGCTTTAATAATAGCCCAACCATAGAATTCCCATCCAAGGTTCACTTTATTTTTACCAACTTCATCACTAAGTCCTGCAATACCAGACCCATCAGATCCTACGATGTTTAACTTACTAAAATCAGCACCCGCTTCATTCATAACCGCTTTAATGACAGCTTCTTCACTTGGTGCTCCCCATCCTGCATATGTTTTTCCTTCAAAATCCTTTACAGAATTGATGTTTGCACTCTTTAAAGAAACAAATCCTGAAGTGTTGTGTTGGATAATTGTCGCAATTGTTTTAATTGGAAGTGGATCTTCACTTGTTAGGGCATACGTAACATCTTCTTGGTAAGAGATTCCAAAATCAGCTTTTCCAGCCGCAACCATTGAAGTTGTCGCATTATCACCTGGCTCAATAATATCTACATCTAAACCAGCCTCTTTATAATATCCTTTGTTTTTAGCTACATAGAAACCAGTATGGTTTGTATTTGGCGTATAATCCAACATCAATGTAACCTTTGTTAATTCTTTATCAGAATTCGATGTTTGAGCACAGCCAACTAAACTTAACGCAACAGCAGCTGCACACATAGCCTTTAAAATTTTCATTTTCTTTCTCCTTTTCGTAAATGTGGAAATAATATTTTTTCCAATAGAGTCACTCCTAAATTCAATAGAATGCTCCAAAATATAATCATCAATACACACGCAAAGACTTTATCTAACATATATCCGTTTTTTACACGAAGCATGTAATAACCAAGTCCTGCTCTACTTGAAAGCCATTCACCTACAATAGCTCCGCCCACACAATAGGTAGCCGCTACCTTTAATCCTGAAAATAAGCCAATGGCACCCGATGGAATCTTAACAATTTTATAGATTTGAAATAGATTGGCACCAAAACTTTTTAATAAATTGATTTCTTTTTCATTCACTTGTGACAAGGCATCCGTAAAGGATATCGCAATCGGAAAAAAACACATAAATATGACAATTAACACTTTGGGCAACAAATCAAATCCAAACCAAATTGAAAACAAAGGCCCTAAAACCATAATAGGAACGGTTTGTGTCACAATCAAATATGGATAAACACTTGTCTTAAATGTTTTGGATAGATCCATACAAATTGAAATAAGTATCGCAAAGAAAGTACTAATCAACAATCCTAAGATTGATTCTTGCAACGTAACAAGCGAATGTTGCATTAGAATATCAAAATTCTCAATAAGTGCACTGATAATTTTTGATGGACTTGGCAAAATATAAAGTGAAATATCAAATACACGAACATATAATTCCCAGCCACCAATCACTAGAATAAACACAAGCAACGGCATGACAATTCTACGATTTTTCTTCATTCACTAGCTCCTTTCCAAATAAAAAAGGCACCCTAGAGTGCCACCATCAATCGATATGACTCCCTACGCTAGAATTAACCAGATCAGGTAATAAGGGTTTTTCTCAGCATTTGCACCCCTGTCATGTATGTTTTTACTTGCCCATTGATTATATCACAATCTTAGACTAATTTATATTTCTTGCATATATCCTCAACAATTCCATCTAAACTTTTACCATCCATTGAAATCGAATCCATTTTGGATGCATATAAAGTATGGAAATAATCAAAATCCGCCTGTATTTCTCGCATATAATATGCCTTATGCTTATTTAGATACGATTGAGGGATGTGCAAAAGATTGTCATTATCATCCGTAAATTCCAAGCGTTTAAAAACATTTTCAGTTCGATTTGTTAAGTCGAAACAAATAATATCTGAATCTTCAAAGAAATCTTCATATGCATCTAAATACGCAATAGGACTTAGGGCAATGACTACATTTTCATTTTCTTTGATCCAAGATGAAATCATTTCTGCACGCAATTCATCACATTCATATTGATCATTATATTCATCTTGAAACACAAGCATCGTACCATATTTTTCTTTGATTTTCGCATCCATATCGATAAAGTTGTAACCTATTTTCCTTGCCAAGAACTCACCAACAGTGCTCTTTCCAATGTTACACATCCCAAAAATTAATATTTTCATTTTTCCCTCTACATCATTACACGAATCAATCCACATAAAACTAAATGTCCCACATAGAACCAATAAAAAAACCATTTCATAAATGTACTCTTTCCTCTTGTTCCATCATATAAAGACATAATCGGATATACTAAAACAATTCCGAACTGCAACAAACCATAAACTACATCAATACATAAACAATAGACCATTGCATACATAGAAATATATAAGGCCATACCGAGTACTTGTTTTTTTAGATTGCCTTGATTTTTATAAATGTGGTTTGTACAAAGAATGGGAAAGCATGACCAATCACTTGGAAATGCCAACAAACAAAGAATTAGAATACAACCTATCTTCTTTGCATCTTTCCATTCTTGATATTCCACCCATAAACCAATCACCGACAAGAATAATGGCCATATAATACTTGTCTGATTTAATAAAGAATCTTTTAAAGGAATCAAAGAAATGCCAAAACAGAGGTTATACGCAAAGTGAGCGATAATTGAAAAAATCAATAATCTTTCTAAGTACTTCTTTAAACTATGCGTATGCGTATAGCCTTCAACCACCATAAACCACATGATAGGTGCTGCCACTCGTCCAATTAAATGAATCAATAAAAGCCACCAATACTTTTCATAATTCGGATAAAATGTTGTTGCGAAATGATCCATAAACATCGCAATGATCGCAATCATCTTGATTTGATTTCCATTTTACTTTTTTATCATTGAGTCACACCTTCTCCTACATTAGGTTCAAAGTGCGAATAAACAACATCTGCACCAAATAAAAGAAGTAAAACCAAACATGCCGCAGATAATTTTTTATTTAGGCTATGTCACAACAAACAGTTGATAAATAGCCATTTTTATAGGGGAGTATC
>NZ_JAJDMK010000377.1:0-236 GCF_020593575.1 Holdemanella sp. DFI.5.55 | reverse complement strand
ATCTCTTTCTTCATCAATGCCATTAGCATTTCAGGGCGCGCACGTGACAACAATAATTGTGCACCACGACCTTCACGGTTCACGCTATATAAAATAGCGTTCATACGTTGTTTAGGTCGAAGAATTTCTTTCGGAATCATTTCTTCACGTGAAAGATATGCTTCAGCATTATCACCTAAGTCAATGATAAAGCCATCTTTGGTTTGTTTTTTCACTTCACCGTAGATGAGCTCACC
>NZ_JAJDMK010000376.1:0-236 GCF_020593575.1 Holdemanella sp. DFI.5.55 | reverse complement strand
GATCGGCGGCCAAGAGATGCTCGGCAAGGGCTGGATGATGCTGATGAACTGCCTGTCTGTCGGGCGTTCGATTTCCTTGCCTGCAGTAGGCACCGGCGCCGCCAAGTTCACCAGCCTGGTGACCGGCCAGTATGCTCAGGTGCGCGAACAGTTCAATGTGCCACTGGCGGCCTTCGAAGGCATTCAGGAGGCACTGGCACGTATCGGCGGCAATGCCTGGCTGATGGACAGCGCGC
>NZ_JAJDMK010000375.1:0-236 GCF_020593575.1 Holdemanella sp. DFI.5.55 | reverse complement strand
GCCCAGCTCGTTGGGAACTTGAATCTCATCCCAGTCATAGATCGTATGGCTCCAGACATTGTTGTCCCAAGCCTGATTTAGATTATCCAGCGTTTGATAGCGCTGCTTGAGCCATTTTTGAAAAGCCCGGCGACAGTTTTCACAATAGCAGTTGTCACCATACTCATTATTAACGTGCCAAGCCACGATATGCGAATTGCCAGCATAGCGCCGGGCCAATTGATCAACCAATCGAC
>NZ_JAJDMK010000374.1:0-236 GCF_020593575.1 Holdemanella sp. DFI.5.55 | reverse complement strand
CAGGATTTTTCTCAGTAATTTGTTGATTCGCTAAATTAACAGCTTCATTTAAAACTTCCTCTAATAAGACAATCTTGCCTTTTCTAGTAGACAGTTTTTTACCACCTTGCGTAATTAAACCAAAAGGCACATGATGCATTTGATCAGCCCAATCAAAGCCTAATTCTTTTAAGACCGCTTTTAACTGTTTGAAATGGTTGCTTTGTTCATTTCCAACTACATATAAAGACTGAGCG
>NZ_JAJDMK010000373.1:0-236 GCF_020593575.1 Holdemanella sp. DFI.5.55 | reverse complement strand
AAATAACGGTAAGCCTGGATATGGCAATCGACCCAATCATTGATTTTCATGCTTGAACATAACTGTACATACTAAATGATAATGTTGCCTCGAATAAATATGCAGGGATTGCTTCTCCTGTGTAACGATCATATACATACATACGGGTGCCATTCCAATCAACCATCATTTTATCACCCGATTTATGATTGATATGCATCGTAAGATTATGCTTTTTAACGTAATCACGATATCGT
>NZ_JAJDMK010000372.1:0-237 GCF_020593575.1 Holdemanella sp. DFI.5.55 | reverse complement strand
AAGTGATTCGCATATGCGAATCACTTTCATAATTACGATTTGTATACTTAAATTCTAATCGCTGTCACATGATTTGTCAACAGCAAAACAGGTAAAAATATAAGTTTATTTTCCTATACATGCCCGATGTATCCCAACAGCCGTGACAGCTGGGCTCCCTTATCGCTTACCAGGCGTCCCAGGGCGTCATAATCCTCGGTGGGTTTATACAGGCTGGAGACGCTGATGGCTCCCATC
>NZ_JAJDMK010000371.1:0-237 GCF_020593575.1 Holdemanella sp. DFI.5.55 | reverse complement strand
GCATGGCAACTGGGCTTTGATTAAGATTCCTGGTCAGCCAGAAGACTATAGCGAAGGCATGATGAAGTCGTTTATGACGTTGGCCGACGTGATGGCAACTGGCTATCATGCCGCACGAACGGCTGAGGTTAAGCATGGCGATCGTGTTGTTGTCGTTGGTGACGGCGCGGTTGGTCAATGTGCCGTAATTGCTGCTAAAATGATGGGAGCCTCGCAGGTCGTTATCATGAGTCGTCA
>NZ_JAJDMK010000370.1:0-237 GCF_020593575.1 Holdemanella sp. DFI.5.55 | reverse complement strand
CCAGCAGTTCTTTGATCAATTGCCGCTCTTTTGCAATCCAGGGCAGATCATCATTAGGACTCATCGGACCGCCTAAGATGACCAACATGTCGGTTTCATCAGCCGTGGGCAGTTTGTTGAACTGGGCCGGATGATAGACGTAGATCTCGTGGCCGCGCTGGTGGGCCCATTCACTGATTACGCCAGGGCCTTCGTTGGGGGTGTGCTGCAAAACGTTGATTCTCATTAATCGATCAC
>NZ_JAJDMK010000369.1:0-237 GCF_020593575.1 Holdemanella sp. DFI.5.55 | reverse complement strand
CCTGCGTCCAGCCGAACTGAAGGCAGCTCGGGAAAAATTTGCCAACCATGAAATTGACCATGACGAACTGAAAGCCGTTGAAGACAAGTGTATCAAGGCGCTGGTCGAAAAACAGGCACAAGCTGAACTGCACGCGGTTACTGATGGTGAGTTCCGGCGTTCTTGGTGGCATCTGGACACGTTCTGGGGCTTTGAAGGGATCGCGCATACTAAGCCGGCACATGGCTACCGTTTCCA
>NZ_JAJDMK010000368.1:0-237 GCF_020593575.1 Holdemanella sp. DFI.5.55 | reverse complement strand
CTCAAGCGAAGTTAAACAGGGCGTTGTACCATCAATTGCGAAAAGATTATGGATTAAAAGCGCAAATGGCTCAGTCAGCAATTCGTAATGTCGTTGCTCGTTATCGAACTGTTAAAACACAATTGGCTCAAAAACCTTATCGTTATAACACAGGCAGGCAGGATCAATATGGCAACGATATTTGGGAAAATGAGTCCCGCACTCTAGATTGGCTATGGTATCCGATTAGTTTCAAAC
>NZ_JAJDMK010000037.1:0-22822 GCF_020593575.1 Holdemanella sp. DFI.5.55 | reverse complement strand
AAGTTCGAGTCTTGTTTCAGGCGCCACTTGATTATAAAACCAGCTTAGCTGGTTTTTTTTATTATATATGTAAGGAGAAACTATGACAGAATCCGAATGGTTTGAACAACTTTTTAATCGCTTATCCCACTCCAAATTTAGAAGCAGCTTTCATCTGAAACAAAAAGATAAGGAGTATATACAAGCCAAAGGAATAGACACCATCGAAAAACATGCCATAGATTTTGTCGAAAAAAGATTAGCTCCAGCCTATATCCCCAACGATGGGAAACAAACACCTTTCAAAGGACACCCTGTATTCATTGCTCAACATGCTACTGGCTGTTGTTGCAGACAATGTTTATATAAATGGCATAAGATCAAACCCAATCAGCCACTAGGCCCCAAACAAAAAGCATATATTGTTAAAGTATTAATGACATGGATTCATAAAGAAGTCGATTAATTTGACTTCTTTTTTTAGTTGACTATACTATTCATGGAATTAAATATCGAATATATATTTATACTATGCGTATTATATATAAATGATATAGGAGATGATCTTATGAACAACCATATGGAAATTCCGTGGCACGAATATACGAACAAAGATTCAAAAGTTAAGATTGAAAATGCAAGTCTTACAGAAAAATCCTCCATTATAGGAAGAATTGGATTGATGCTTTTAGCCTGTGGTACAGGTGCCTGGCGAGTAAGAAGTTCAATGAACACCATTGCTAGTGAATTAAATATTACATGTATTGCCGACATTGGACTTACAAATATTTCCTACACATGCATTGATGGAATTGAGTCTCACGCACAATCCTTGTCTTTGCATAATACAAGTGTTAACACATCTAAACTTGCTCGTATGGAAGACTTTGTCTATCACTTTAAAGATGAATGTAAAACATGCACATGCAATGAAATTCACAATCAATTAGACCAAATCGAAAGCATTCACTCTAGTTACTCCCCCATTATTCTAGGATTAGCTGCAGCCCTTGCCTGTAGCTGTTTTACCTTTCTACTTGGTGGAGGCCCCATTGAAATGCTTTGTGCCTTTGTGGGGGCAGGACTTGGCAATGCACTTCGAATGAAACTCATCAAACATAATTACACCCTATTTTTAAATGTCGCTGCCAGTGTTTCTTTGGCCTGTCTTGTATATGCCTTATTATTTAATTTTTTAGAAACCTATTTTGGCATATCCACACAACACGAAGCTGGATACATCTGCTCTATGCTTTTCATTATTCCAGGCTTTCCCTTCATCACAAGCGGTATTGACTTAGCTAAATTAGATTTACGATCCGGTCTAGAAAGACTAGCCTATGCCATTATTATTATTTTAGCTGCCACACTTACTGCATGGATCTGTGCTTTAGTCTTACATCTTCAACCCGTTGATTTTGTAAAATTACACATTCCAACATCAACTAAGTTACTTTTAAGACTATTAACCAGTTTTGGAGGTGTCTTTGGATTCTCCATTATGTTTAATAGTTCAAAAAAAATAGCCGCCAGTGCCGGATGCATTGGAGCCATCGCAAACACATTACGACTAACACTTGTCGATTTATCTTTACCTGCTGCAGCCGCAGCCTTTATTGGCGCATTAGCAGCCGGACTACTTGCCTCCATGATCAAAGGAAATACAGGATATCCTAGAATTGCGATAACCGTACCATCCATTGTGATTATGGTCCCAGGCCTATATATGTATCGAGCTATCTATAATCTCGAACTCACATCCACCATGTATATTGGAGCTAACTGGCTCATTCAATCTTTATTGATTGTTTTAGCTCTTCCAATGGGACTTATATTTGCCCGTATCTTAACCGATCCCTCATTTCGATATTGTACATAAAAACGCTGAACTTAATCGTTCAGCATTTTTTGTATACATTCATATAAAATACTATTTGAAACTTCAATATTCTTTTCTAAATTATGTTCGAAATGTGTAAATGGCAAGAATACACCAACACAATACTTTCCTTTAAAATCACCACAATAGAAGAATGCATTATACAACAAATCTTCAAGCTTCATCATAGAATCCCATAAGCCAGAATAAATTTGTGCATCACTTAACTTTTCATGAAGCTCTTCAGGCATTTCTTGGACAACCAAGATACCTAAATGCGATTCATTTTGAATAGTTTGAATGGACATGTCCTCTTTAAAACTATGCTGTTCTAAAAAGCCATACGCTAAGTATCGATTTTTTTCTACAAGCTTTGTAAACATATGCCTCTTTGATTCAGAAATATGAATATCACTTTCTATAATATTTCCATCCTCATCACTTAAAAGAATCGGATTCTCTTTTCCCTTATCGTTAAATCGCAATGGAATCAAAAATGCATTTCTTAATAAATCAAACATACTGTTACCGCATACAGCCATTAAAAATGCCGACAGATCTTTATTTTTATATGCAGTAAATAGTGCATTGGTAAATACTTGTTTATCCACAAGTACCCTTTCTTCTTCTACGCTTGAATCCTCATCACAGGCAACACCTTCATAAAAGGCATCCATTAGTCGTTTACAGGCTCTAGGATCCTTGACAATTTTATCAAACAAAGCCTCCGCCTTTTCTTCCCTAGGAAAAATTGTTGGCATGATTCTCACTTCTTTTCTAATCCTTTCGGCAAACAGATACAAGAGGTCTTCCTTTAACACACTTTTTGTATCTGTTTTGATGGCTTGCCTATTCAGACTAAAAATATTATACTAACTCCAAGAAAATATGTGAAATGTATATTTTAAATATATATTATACAAAAATTATATGGAGGTTATAACATGACACTAGACTATTACCGCATCTTTTACTATGTGGCTAAATATAAAAGCTTTTCAAAAGCCGCTCAAATCCTACATAACAACCAACCCAACATCTCTAGAACCATGAACAACATAGAAAGTGAATTTGGATGTAAGCTTTTAGTACGCTCTCATTCCGGTATTACCCTAACACCCGAAGGTGAACAACTCTATGAACATGTTGCGATAGCCATTGAACAACTTTACCAAGGAGAAAGTGAAATCCTTTCAAATAAAACCTTAGAACATGGACATATATCAATTGGTGTAAGTGAAACGGCTCTAAATATCTTTTTATTGTCCAAACTTGAACAATTCCACAAAGCCTATCCACAAGTCAAAATCAAATTATCCAACCACTCCTCTATTCAAGCTGTTGATGCCTTAGAAAAAGGTATTGTCGATATTGCGATTGTCACAAGTCCAATCAATATTAAAAAGCCATTACGTGCAACTTCACTCTATTCCTTTGAAGAAGTCTTGATTGGTGGAAAAGAATATGAAAGCTTAAACAACCAGATTCTAGACATTCAACAAATCTCGTATTATCCATTTATCACCTTAAGCAAAAATACAAGTACATATATCTATTATTCAAACTTATTTTTAAATCACCAAATCCCTTTTCATACCGATTTAGAAGTGGCTACTGCCGATCAAATACTTCCATTAGTCAAACACAACCTTGGCATTGGATTCTATCCTAAAGAATTAATTTCTAAGGATTCTGATATTTTTGAAATTCAAACAAATATAAAAAATCCTGAACGAGATATTCTTCTTGTCCAGGATGCAAGTCGTGCAACCAATATTGCCACACGAAAATTTATTGATACTCTTTCTTTATAATTGAATCCATTGCCAGGCAAGCAAGTCCTATTCCTAACATTCCGAATTCGGAACGGATATCAATTTGATTCAGTACAGAAAGAACGGCAACTCCAATTCCCATCGCAAGTGCAACTGCCTTTAAAATAAGGTGTGCCATTGCGTTCATATCCATTTTTTCTACTTCATTTTGCATATTGTCATAACCCCTTTCGCAAACGAGCCTTATTGTATCATTACATACAATTTTTCTCAAGTTATGAATTTTTACCAAATATGCATTATATACTGCATGATAAGACTTACAATTGTGATACCACACCAACAGACTGCACCAACCGCAATCGGCTTACCACCCGTTTTGATCAACTGGATTACATTGCTGTTAAGTCCAATGGCCGCCATAGCCACAATGATCAAAAACTTAGATAATTCTTTAAGTGGTGCAAATACATTAGAGTCTACTCCAACATTTACACAAATCGTTGTAAAAATAGCCGCCAAAATAAAATAAAGTATAAACATTGGAAAGGCACGTTTCAAACTAAAGTTTGATGCTTGTCTTTCTTTTTTTGCACGAATAAAAGATAGTCCTAGTGTAATTGGAATAATCGCTAAAGTTCTTGTCAACTTTACAGTTACTGCCTTATTTAATGTGGCACTACCAAGATTAAACATACTATCCCAAGTCGACGCAGCAGCTGTTACACTTGATGTATCATTAATAGCCGTTCCTGCAAAAATACCAAACGCATCGCCATGCATGGTATCAAAACCCAAAGCCTTCCCTAAGATAGGAAAGAAAATAGCTGCCAATACATTAAAAAAGAAAATAACCGCAATGGATTGGGCAATCTCATCATCATCCGCATCAATCACAGGGGCTGTTGCCGCAATGGCAGAACCACCACAAATAGATGATCCAACACCGACAAGTATTGATGTATTTGTAGGTACTTTTAAAACCTTCTTCATAATCCACGCAAGTACAAGTGAAATAGTAATCGTACAAACAATGATAGGTAAAGACTGTTTCCCTGTCTCAAAAATAACACCTAAATTCATTCCGAAACCAAGCAATACAACCGCTGTTTGTAAAATCACTTTAGAAGACCATTTAATACCAGCTTCTGCATTTTGTTTATCACTCCAAAACATCGCAATGATCATACCTGCAAGAATTGCGATGACAGCTCCACCAATGACCGGAAACATTTTTCCGATGATCCATGATGGAATGGCAATCAAAAGACAAATCAAAATGCCTTTTCCATATTTATTTATAAAATTCATTCAATAATCCCTCCATGAAGAGAATTTTATCACTATACAACAATAAGGTAAAATTATATAATTCTATCGAATAATAATATTTTCTTATCATTAGAGGTACATATGCTAGATTATCGAACTGAAACATTTCTTACTGTATGCAAAACATTAAATTTTACAACAGCTGCCAAACAATTAAATATCACACAGCCTGCTGTATCGCAACATATTCATTTTTTAGAAAAACAATACAATACAATCCTATTCAATTATAAGAATAAAGAATTAAGTCTAACTCCATCTGGTCAAATACTATATAAACACTTATTAACAATGAAGAATAATGAACAAGCTTTAATGAATGAACTCAACAATATTACATCCAACATTGAAACTCTCTCCATTGGAGTAACTATGACCATCGGTGAATATGCGATTGTAGATAAATTGGCAAACTTTATTCAAAATCATCCAGAAATCAACATCCACCTTCACTATGGCAACACATCTAAACTGCTCGAATTACTTGACCATGGACAAATCAGTATGGCTATTGTCGAAGGAAATTATCCAAAAGAAAACTATTCTCATAAAAAATATAGCACAGAAGACTATATTGCTGTCTGTGCTACATCCCATCAATTTAATAAAGAACCCCATACCATTCATGATCTAATATCTGAACATCTTTTAGTGCGTGAAGAAGGTTCTGGAACAAGAAACATTCTTGAACAAAGCTTAATTGCGCATGGTTTACACATTTCAAATTTTATACATTATACGCAAGTAGAAAATATGCATACCATCATGAATCTATTGAAAAAAGATTGTGGAATCTCTTTTCTATATAAGATAGCTGTAGGAAAAGAATTAAAATCAAAAGAACTCAAAGAAATTACTTTAGATGATTTTAAGTTACAACACGACTTTGACATCATCTGGGAAAAAGAAAGTATCTATGCTGATAAATATCTATCAATCAGTAAAGAATTTATTTAACTTCCTTTAAAATTTCTTCAGCAGTGACTCCAAATTGCTTAGCTAAAGCCATTCAATTCGTTGTACTTGGATCCGATGTACCACTTTCCCATTTTGATTCAGTCTGTCTTGAAACACCTAAAGACTCTGCCTCAAATTCTTGAGTCATTTTACTGTTAAAGTCAGAATGCTCGTGACTTTAGTCATGAGATGAATGACGTATGTAACTGGTTTTCAGCTGTTTCTATACGTGAACCATGATATAATATATATGTAGAATGCATCGTAAAAAAGGAGATTTCGATATGTATACAGTACGTTTTCAATTGGAACTAAGTGGATCTGAAAAACGTTTTTTGTCGAAGTCTTTTTTCTATGCGAATCAGATGCATAATCAGTTGGTTCGATATGCTACAAACCGTTTGAATGCTTTATTTCATGATAAAGAATATATGGGTGCACGCAAAGCTTATGGAGAAGATGAATATTCTAAAAAGAAAGGATCTGAACTATCAGCTTCAGAAAAGAAGAAGAAAAAAGAATTGTCAAATATCATGTGTATTAAACAAAAAGAGTATAATCTTACGAAGACTTCTTTGTGTAAGTTCGTATCCAAAGAACAAAAGAAATACAAGAACTACATCAACTCTCATCAGGCACAGGCAGAAGCTGAAGCTGTATATAAGGGAGTAGAAAAGATTCTTTTTGAAGATGGATGTCATCTTCATTATCGAAGATATAATAGTTTCGACTGCATCAAACAAAAATGTGCTGCAACAGGAGTGCGTCTTTTAAGATGGGATACCATATGTTTTATGAAGCACTATTTTAAAGTGCGTATTCCAGAAGATGAATATATTCAGAACATCATTTCATCTGTTGATTTAAAAGAAGATGTTGTTTATTCATTTTTAAAGAGGATAGAATTCAACAGTGGATTCGAATATTATGTAGTGATCACACTTCGAGGTGATGCACCAAAACGAATTAAACTATCTGAAGATGGCGGACATCGTACAGGTGTTGACTTTGGAACTTCTACGATTGCGACAGCCTCAAACAACGAGGTCCATCTGGAAGAACTGGCTCCAGAATCAGCCAAATATGAAAAGGAAATTCGCCATAAACAGAATCTGGTGGATGCCTCTATGCGAAAACATAATCCAGAAAACTACAACAAGAATGGTACAGTCAAAAAGGGAAAGCACAAGTGGGAAACAACAAGAAGGTGCAGACGTCTGAAACGACAGATACGCGTGCTCTATCGAAAACAATCTGCTTACATTAAGACTTCGCATCATACCTTTATCAACAGAGTCGTTCAGAACACAAGCGAATTCATCCTTGAGCCAATGAACTTCAAAGCTCTGCAAAAGAAATCAAAGAAGACTAAAAGACAGGATAAAGCCGTATCCATTAAGCAAAAAGACGGCTCTTTTAAGATGGTACGCAAATACAAACGCAAAAAACGTTATGGACGCTCCATCAAGAACCGTTCTCCAGGTCTTATGCAGGCTGATTTAAAAACAAAGGCAACACAGTATGGAATTCCATACTACGAAATAGATATTCATCAATATCGTGCTTCTCAACTTCACCATGATACGGGTGAATACATTAAACCTGCACTTAACGAAAGGTTTAAAACGATTGAAGGATGTAAAGTACAAAGAGATTTGTATTCTGCCTTTCTGATTTGTCATACTGACGATACATTGACTGCCCCTGATTTTAAAGCCTGTCATCTTGACTTTACACATTTTGTAAAGCTGCAGGATACATTGATTCAAAATATGAAAAAATGCGGACACACAATGAAACCATGCTTTGGATTCTAGCATAAAGAATCTCTCATCCAGTCAGGTCTAAGGCGTAAGCCCTGCTGGATGCAGTATGAGTATACAGAGTACAGTCCACATGGATTGGAAATGCTCGAAAAACAAGAGCTATGCAAAGACTATATGCAAGGTCTAGAACCATGCTGAAAGCTTTGCGATGCTCCATTTCTCGCATTGTGAGAAAGAGAATCTCGTCATTTTAATGATGAGAGTACGTCAAGTTGCGTACGATATCTTTTAATCACTTCTCCAAGTGACTTTGCACTTTCTGCTTTCTCTTTTCTAACAGGTTCAGATTTAATATATTTCTTTAATGCCCTAACAACCAACACAAATAAGTATATGAATGCGACACCAACTACAAAATACATCAACAAAAGAATATAAGCTATAAATACACTTGCCTTCATAATACATATTTCCTCCTTTTCACCATCATTATATTGATTTTATTGCGGTTGCTCTACCAACTATTTGTCAACTTTACAATGCCATCACATAGATTTGACAAGGATTATTTTCATCCCATAACGAATTCAGGACTTCAAATTCTTTAAACCCTAATGAACTATAAAATCGATTTGTACAATCATAATCTTCATACATACCCATCTTCACTGTTTTTACCTGGATAAACGAATATCCACTTTCCTTTATACTTTCCTTTGCGTATTCAAATAGTGCTCTTCCAATTCCTTTACGATGATATTCTTTTAACACACCCATTACAGCTAGTTCAACTGTATCTTTACCTGTTTGTTTAAGATATAAAAAACCAACAACCTTATCCTTTTCCATAGCACAAAAGAAATCTTTTCCTACACTATCAAGAATATATTCTTCGCGTGCTTCTACAATTCCAAACCACTCAGGTAATGATTCTAATATAGCTCTTGTGATTTTCTTTTTTTCTTCATCATCTACAACTTTAATAATCTTCATATTCATACTTCCTTTACTGTTGGCTAAAAATTAAATCTAGTTTATATACACTTTCTCGCAAAGCCATGATAACCTTGATCAAACAATTCCTTTAGTCTTGCATATCCACCTAATTGCCACTGTTTAGCTAAATACAACATTCCACACATACATGCATATTTATCATAATAATTTCCAAAGTTGGCTTCATAAATGTATTGTTCTTGCGATTGTGGATTTGTTTCCATCAAAGCTAACTTCATTCTATTTATGGATTGAATATAAATGTCTTCTAACTTTTCCCACTCAACACTATTAATTTCTTGTTGATTATAGGAAACAAGATGTGCAAATCCTTCATTAAATGTAATCGCATCGAGTTTATTTATATAATTTCCAAATTGTTCACTTTCTTCAATATCTGTATAATACTTCCCAATCAACACATGAAATAATTCATGGGTTAAAAGGTTCTGTGAAAGTTTGGATAATGAAATCTTGCCAACATATTTTTCCCAACACAATAAATCAAAGATCATATGATGTCTTTCATTCAAATCTTTAAGTACAAACGCATCATTAGGTTCTTTGCAACCTACAACTAAATCCAAGATAATATTATCTAAATCTTTTTGCCAATCCTTAAACAAGATATCCCAGATTCTTTTGTTGCAAGGAATAAAATCGCATATATGATTTATGATTTCATCTTTTATCTTAGAAACGATTTCTGCTTTATCTTTTTCAGGCTCTTGAAATATGCTTCTATCGGCCTGCCTATAAATGAATAAAGATGAGAATTTACTAATATTTTCCCCATTTAAATAAGCATCCACAATTTCGATATTTATAATCATATTCTATTCTCCTATATATAGAAAAACACTACGACTGTAGTGCTATTATTTCTCATATTTATCTTTCTTACAAAAGCTTTTAAAAGGACATCTTTCACATTCTGGATTTCTTGAATGACAAAGATAACGCCCAAAAAATATAAAGTCATGATGACCTTGATTCCATCTTGAACGATCGATTTTTCGTTTTAGTTTTTCCTCAACCTTTTCAACCGAATCATTATATTTGGCTAAACCCAAACGCTTACTGACACGATTGACATGGGTATCTACCGCAAAGCTAGGAATATCAAAAGCTACACTACGAACGACATTCGCTGTCTTTCTTCCAACACCTGCTAAAGACATTAAATCCTTATATGTGTAAGGTACTTGGTCATGATATCTTTCAACTAGATCTTTACTTAAATTCGAAATCGAACGAGCCTTATTGCGATACAAACCAATTCTTTTTATGTATGGCTCTAATTCAGAAACATTGGCTTTTGCCATCTTTTCTGCCGTAGGATACGCTTTAAATAATGCAGGCGTTACCTTATTAACCATCGCATCGGTTGTTTGTGCACTAAGTACGACCGCAACAATCAATTGAAATGGGGATTCATGATACAATTCGCACTTGGCATCTGGAAAAATCTTCTCCATTTCATCCAAAATTTCATTCGCATTCATCGCTTGCCATTCTCCAAATCTTCAGTCGATAAACCTTTTTGTTGCCAATTCTGAAGAATTCTTTCAATATAATTTAAATCGCAAACTTCATTACATACAGCTTCATTTAACGCACAAATCACACGACGCTCATCATACATACTGGCCATATCAATAATCCTTTGCATTTCCGTTGAAGATAGTGGACGCGCAAATTCCATTTCAAACTGCTCTAATAAAGAACGATCAATGGAAGTATCACTGGCTTTAGAAAGTTCAAAGATACCTTCAATATTAAAAATCAAAGATCCATTCGCATAGTCTAAAGTCAAATAGCCTTTATCCGATAATTCTGTAAAAATATCTTCCACTTCATCCACACCGATTTTTAATTTTTCACTAATCAATTCATGATCAATTGAAATATGCTGCTGGTTGAAAAAATCAATCAACAATACGACCAATATTTCTTTGGGTTCTAAAACCAAATTTTGTAGATGATCAATGATCCAAGTTCTACGATCTACATAAGGTGCATTAAAATCAAAATCAGCCATTATCGTATCCCCCTTTCATAAACACGTTCAAAACTATCATAATCCAATAAAATCAATTTATTCGATCCACGAATCTCATATACCGGATTGTTGTAGCCATATCCAAGTGCAATCGAATCACACTTGATGTTATAGTTCTTTTTCGCAATGCGTTTTGCCTTTTTATAATTCAAAGTTTCAATATCTCTTGAAGTAATCAATTCAGACTTCGCATTGTACCAATACAAAGTTGTATCATCATATCCCTGATATGTTGTGTAATCAAAGACATGCTCACTCAAGCCTTGGATATTCTTATTTTGTTTAATTATTTTTTCAATTCTTTGCGTATAAATCTGTTCCTTAACGCGATTCGGTCCACTAATAAACTCAGACCAAATCAAAAGTAATACAAGAACAAGAATGATGACCAATGCCATTGTTGTTGTTGTTCCATGCTGTCTTTTACGCTTATGCTTTAGTCCCATTCTTACCCCTCCTTTTTACTATATACGCATCAACCAATTTTCAATCAATTTAGCCGATTGTGCACTTGCTTTAGAAACATAGGTTGAAAATTCCATTGGATTTTCATTATGATGCACAACATCACTAAGTGAACGCACAATCACAAATGGAATATTAAACTGTGTGGCAACAGCACCAATCGCTCCTGCCTCCATTTCTGAACAAATTGAGTCTGGAAAATTATTCATTAATTTTTCAAAATCTTCATCTCTAGACATAAATAAGTCTTGAGAAGCAATTGTACCTACATGATAGCGAATCTGCATAGCGTTTGCCGCTTCAATACAACTTTGGCTCAATTTTTCATGACTATTATACACCAATCCAACACCAGAAGGACCATCTAATGGACTTGTATCATAATCGGCTTGTACAACCTTATCACTAATCACAATATCCAACACTTGCTCATCCTGCGTTAATCCACCAGCTGTACCCACATTAATAATGCTGTCGATATTTCCTTGCATACACAAAATTGTACAAGACATAGCTGCATATGCCTTACCTACACCACTCTTACATAAGACTACATCTTTACCTTGCCATTTTCCATATGTTAATGTGCATCCCGCAATTGTCTTCGTATGATCTACTAAGTCCATACGCTTTTCAAATTCATGAATCTCAGCATCCATTGCCGCTACAATACCAATCATTCTTGTACCTTCTTTCTACATACATAAAAATACTTTTCACCAGGCGCAATCCCCTCAATATCAAAATCCGTTGTGACTTTTAAAACATCAAAATATTTCGACAAAGTATCACTCAACCATATTGGATCATATACTCTTTGAATATGATGCTCCTGAACCACTTTGTCTTTCATATAAAACGCAAAATCCTGATATACATAATCATCTTCTGCCATAATTGACCATTGATATTGACAACCATCTTCAAAAGCACCTGTCTCATTATATTCCGTATCAAATTCATCTAAACGATCTAACGAATGTGTATCGAAGAAGAAAAGTCCACTTGGTTTTAAATGTTGACTCACTTCATGAAAGAACGCATCAATTTCTTCTTTCTCTAAAATATAGTTAAAACTATCACACAAACAGAAAATACCAGAATAAGATCCTAAATTACTTAAATTACGCATATCTTGACATAAGAATTGAATGGAACCCTCTAAGTTTTTACTCTTAGCCTGCTTCACCATTTCTTCACTCAAATCAAGTGCTGTCATCGTATAGCCTTTTTTTACGAGCATCTCAGTAATCTCACCACTACCACACGCAAGTTCTAAACAATCACAAGGTGCAAGTTCACTCTCAATCCAAGATACCCATTCTCTAGATGCCTCTTCATCTTTTACTAAAGCATCATAATAATGTGCCAATGTATTATAAATCATACGTTTTTACTGGAACATCCGAATATAAACGATCCAGATTATAAACCTGCCTTTCTTCATTCACAAATAAATGGACTACAACTTCTTTTAAATCAATTAAAAGCCATTTTGAACCAGAGTCACCCTCAATATGCATATCCCCCAAATATCCAGCTTCTCTTAAACGATCCTTAATGTTTTGTGCAATCGCATTATTCTGACGAATATTTGTAGTCGAACAAACAATCATTGAATCCATAAATGGAGTCAAACTCGTTACATCATATACACGTACATCTTGTGCTTTCTTTTCACAGATCGCATGAACTACAATATCTAAAATTTCCATGTTTATCCTCTCTTTAAATACTCACGATTTTGTTGAACCACCAAATCAAATCCTTCTTTAATATCTTTGTTGCAAATCTCAATCAATTTAGTAGAATCATATCCACGCAAAGGATCTAATTTATCTGCACAAAATACCATCATCGCATATGGATCTTGACTCGTTCCTAATACATGATGATAAATCGCATTATAAATAATTGGATTTTCAATTAAAAAGATATCTTTCGTGACAGCAGCCCCGACAAAACCATGCCATACAGCTACAGGATATTCCATGTTTTCAGGACACACACTCTGCATCCATTTTAACATTTCATCCTTTGGCATATATTTAGCTATATCATGAAACAAACCAATATAATACGCAATATGCATATCATACCCATTGTCCAACGCAAACTCTTCACAAAGTCGAGCAACCGATAAAGAATGTTTATATCTTTTTTCTGTCAATCTAGAAGCCACAAAATCCTTCACATACAATCGATTTCGATAGATATAACGCAACACTTCTTCAGGCAAATAATTCAACTTATTTCCCATTCGAATCTCTGAACTAGAAACAGGAACTGCCGGCATTGTCATACACGCAATATCATACTTTGAATCAGAAAGCTTTCCATCCCTATCAAAACATACAAAATGAGCCATCTTCACAAGTTCATTCGGATTGTGCCACTTGTCAAACTGCATCAATTGATCATTTCCTATGATCCAATAAAATTCATGTTCCGGATATGTTTCAATCAATTTCTTTAGCGTATCATACGTGTAACTTTTACCTGCTCTTTCAAGTTCTAGTGTACAAACTTTAAATTTCGGGTTTTTCTTAACCACCAAATCAATCATAGCTAAACGCTCTTGATCCAATGTCAGATCATGATCTTTTAAAGGCGTACTAGACGTTGGCATAAACCATACTTCATCTACACCTAATCCCTGCAAAGACTGATTGGCCATTTGAATATGCCCATCATGTATAGGATCAAAAGAACCTCCTACAATGGCAATTCTCATTTTTTAAGCCCCAATTTATTTTCTTTACTTCTTCTATACAACAAGAAAGTATGTCCTACAATATGAACCACTTCACTACCTGTTGCACTTGCACACTCAATAGCTGCCTCACGAACATCGACTGGACATGTCTTTAATAAATTACATTTTACTAATTCATGTGCCTCCAATGAATCGGATAAAGTATCCATTAAATTATCACTTAAACCATCTTTTCCAATTTGGAATAACGATCTATACTCCATTCCTAATTTTCTTAAATATTTTTTATTTTGACTCGTTAACATTAAATCATCGCCTTTCTAAACGTTACCTGAATACCTTTATGTACTTTTACATATACATCTTTTACTTGTCCACTAATACAGAACCATCCAATACCATGAATACAAACATCCATCTTTTCTCCCTCAAGTTTAGGAGCATGGAACGTATGCATCGTTAATAAGGATGTATCTACGCATGGCACTAACATACCATTTAAATGTTTTTGCCACAACGCATCCGCATTACTTAATTTTCCTCTATGAATCGATAAAGAACGAGAGAAATATCCAACTACCGTTGCCTTACCACTCACTACCACATCAAGTCTTGCTAGTCCTGCAGCCGCAAAGGACTGATCCTCAAAAATTTGCGAAACAAATGGTCGAATTGGTTTTGTTGGAATGACCGTCTTTAAATCTTTAGGCTGTAAATGCGTTAATAAAGAATGCGTATTCTCAATACCGGGCGTATCATAAATTGTATAATCCTCAAAAGGAATTGGAACTAAATCTAATGTAGTCCCTGGATTTTGAGAAGTCGTTAAATCTTTCGATGCCAATAAATGATTCAATACAGTGGATTTTCCTGCATTGGCAACACCCATAAAAATCACATTTCGATTCTTACGATATTTCAAAATCGCATTCACAATACGTGATGAATATTCTCTAGATTTATCATTTTCCTTTAATAGATAGCCACAAATCACAATATCCTTTACAACAATATTTTCTTCGTGAAGACGATGCTTTACAAAGTTAATGATTTTTTCATCTGTTAAAGTTGTTGGCAAGACATCACGCTTCGTTAATACCATCACAATATCTTTGCCTGGAAGTTTTTGATTCAAACGCGAAATTAAGTTAGCCTCAAACGCAAATAAATCCACAACCCAGAAAACCACACCATCGATTTTATTTATTTTTTCTAATGTTGCGTTGGATTCAATTCCCTGCTGCATATTGATTGTCACATCGCCATAATGACGAATGCGATAACATCTTTGACAATAAGAAGCATCTAAAGTAGGAACATAGCCTAATGCATTTTCATCTTCGTTTTGTAGTAAAACACCACAACCCTTACAATATTTAGTCATCAAAGTCACCTCGCTTCAATAATTTTTTCTTTTCTAAATAACCATATATTAATTCTTCAAAGAAACGAAATACTTTTGTGATATTTCGATCCTTTATCGCAATAGGAGCCGTTAAAATTGTATAAAACCCCCAAATATTTCCACCCAATATATCCGTATACATTTGATCACCTAATATCGCAATCTGATTTGCCTTTAGGCCATGGTCTCTCATTGCCTTTTTAAAACAAAATGGAAATGGTTTACACGAAAATGGATATATATTTGAAACTGGAAGATGCTTACCAAAATTCTTACCTCTAGAACTTGGTGAATTTGAACATAGTGCAACCTCAATTCCATTCATTTTTAATTTATTTATAAAATCAATCACATCCTGATTTGGACATTCTTCATCATACGCCACAAGCGTATTGTCAATATCACACAGAAGTAATTGAATTCCCATTTCATGAAGTTTTTGAATGTTCAAAGTTTTAAAACTTTGAACATAATAATTCGGAGCAAATATATTCATTTAAAACTCCCCTTTGGCAAAGTATTCAATCAAATGCTCGGCACTACGAATACCATCAATAGCACTTGTCATAATGCCACCTGCATAGCCACTACCTTCACCGCTTGGATAGATACCTTGAATATTCGAAACATAAGATTCTTTATCACGAACTAAACGCACGCTGCTACTACTTCTTGATTCCACACCACTTAATATGGCTCCACCAGAAACAAAGCCAGGCACTTTCTTTTCAAAATGCTCTAACGCCTCATGCAAGGCTAGATTGACTTCTTTAGAGAATAAATCGTTCAAATCACAAAACGTTGTACCAATCGAATAGGTTGGTAATACGGATTCAAATTGATTTGATATTTTATTTTCTAAATAATCCTTCGCAAGTTGTACGCATGCCTTATAATCGTGTCCCATTTTAAAAGCTTTCTTTTCCAAGTCTTCCTGATATTTTAACCCGGCAAACAATTCATTACCATAATCTGAATCATTGATTTGCACAAGCAATGCACTATTGGCATTTTCTCCACTACGACTCGCATAAGACATTCCGTTCACAACCAATTGATCTTTTTGACATGAACTTGGAATAACGTAGCCACCTGGACACATACAGAATGTATATACACCTTTTGAATTGGATGCCGTATACGTCAATTGATAACGCGCTGGAATCAATCTTTCATCTTGACTATATTCATGAAGCATAGCCTCATTGATATAATTTTGTTTATGTTCAATACGAACACCAACCGCAAACGGTTTATTTTCGACATGAATACCATGTTGATGAAGCATTAAAATGGTATCACTTGCACTATGTCCAGTCGCAAGAATTAAAGCATTACAACCTATCCATTGTTGATTGAAATAGATTTGTTTCAAAGTACCATTTTCCACTTTAATATCTTCTAACTTTGTATCAAAATAGAAAGTTCCTCCCAAACGTTCAATTTCTTCACGACAATTTCGAATAATCGCCAAGAAGGCATCTGTACCAATATGAGGATGCTGATCAATTAAAATATCAGACTTTGCCCCAAAAGAAACAAGTTCCTCTAATACTTTACGACATAATGAATCTTTCGATCTTGTCGTTAACTTTCCATCACTAAAAGCACCCGCGCCACCTTCTCCAAATTGAACATTGCATTCTTCATCCAATTGTCCATTTTCCCAAAAAGTTTCTACTTTTTGTTTACGAACATCTACTTTTGATCCTCTTTCTAAAACAATCGGTTTATAGCCAGATTGTGCAAGAATCAGAGCTGCAAACATACCTGCAGGACCAAACCCAACAACAACGGGTCTAGCCAATAATGCATGTTTTCCACTCATTACTGGATGATACGTTTCATCTGGTGTTAGAGAAACGTCTTTTAGCTTTAAAAGCTTCTTTTCATTTTTAACTTTACAATCTACGACATACGAAAATAAGACCTTCTGGTGACGTGCGTCCACACTTTTTCTATGTACGTGCCACTGCAAAAGGTCTTCTTTACGGATTCGCAGTTTTTTTAAGATTTGTGCCTCAATTTCATTTTCATTGGCACATTTCACCTGAAATAATCGAATCATAAGCTTACAGTAATTTTTTTAAAATCGGATATTGATCCTGATAACGCGTCACAAAACCTGCCAAACATTGTGCACATGCCAAAGTTAAGAAATAAACAACTAAATGTGCATGTGGCATCAATGCCAAGAAGATTTTGGCAAACAAAATATGTGAAGTATAAATCATCAATGAATCATGACGTAAAATCGTAAACATTTTACGATATGGAATATTGACCTTTAATAAATAATTCACTAAGAAATAAATAGCGGGAACCAAACAAATATACATACTTGTTAAATCTCTTAAAATACCGAAATGGCGATATAAAGATACTTCCGCAAAGAATAATACAAAACTAATCAAGAAACCAATCAAGCTAACCTTTTTAGGCAAGCGACGCGTTCTTGAAAGTAATAACCCAATCGCAATGAACATAGGACCAAAGAAAATTCCATTTCTTGCGGTTGACAATGTTTTTGTAAAGAAACCAAAGAAGAAGGATATACCTGGAATACTTTCCCAAATTGGTGTATATACATTAATCAAGTAACCTACAAAATATAATATAAACGTAATCAACAATGTGAAATTCAAGCCTTTTTTCTTATACAAACAATAGACAATTACGTCCGCTAACATTAAGGCTGGTAAAAACCACAAGTGATAATAACTTCCATTCAAGAAAAAATCTCTTACATATGTAAATAAATACTTAATATGAAAACCCGTGTGCGTATAATCAAAAATCGTATATGGCAAATAAATAATTGTCCAAATCAAATAAATTCGAAATAAACGAATCAATGCCTTCTTTAAACGAGTCTCATTTAAATCTTCATTTTCTGAATCATAGTTTCTAAAAAAGAAGAATCCACTTGTCGTAAAAAAGAATGGAACTGCCAAACGACATACAGTATGAATAAAGTACGTATTAAATGTTTCAGAAATTTCTAAAAAAGGAAATGTATGAATACATACAACTAATAAAGCCGAAACATAGCGTGCAATATCTATCGATGCATACTGTCTTTTCATGAGCGCACCTTTAATCTAGGTACACGCGAAGAAATCGAAGTTAGTGTCTCATTGTTGATAGTCTTAGCCGTACGACTAATTTGATCTACAGTAACGACTTCATTTCCTTGATGACCTACGATACACACTACATCGCCCTCTTTTACATCATCTACATCTGTAACATCAATCATACATTGATCCATACATAAGTTTCCAATCAATTTACATCTTTGGCCATGTACTAACACTTCAAATCCCTGATTCGATAAAAGGCGTGGTAAACCATCCGCATATCCAATACTCATTGTTGCAACTTTTGTTGGTTTTTCAGCCACAAAATGACGACCATAACTTACACTTTGTCCAGGATATATCCATTTCACCAAACTAACATTGGCATACATAGACATAATTGGAATAAAGTCTGGATTTGTTTGGATTGGAATTTGATCATCACTCGTCACACCCATATAAAGTAGACCTGGTCTACAATATTCATATTCCAGCTCTGGATAGTTTAAAATTCCATAACTATTTTGAAGATGACGAATACCTGGATCAATACCTTGAGATTTCAACAAATCAACAACTTCATCAAACAATTGAATTTGTTTGGTCGTAAATGATCTACAATTCTCATCCAAACAATCACTCACAGGGAAATGCGAGAAGATGCCTTCTACACATAGATTTTCCATATGATACTCTTCATAAATATCTTCTATATGTTTATCTTGTTCTTGATAAACAATTCCCGTTCTGCACATACCTGTATCTACTTTACAATGACAACGAATCTTTACATTGTTTTCCTTGGCATACACATTTAATTCTCTTGCATATTCAATAGAAATCAAAGATTGAACAATATTTTGTTCATGAAGATAGTGAAAATGCATACTAGGTGTATACCCTAATATTAGGATATTATCTTGAATCCCTGCATTTCTTAAGTTCAAAGCCTCATCCACACTCGAAACGCCAAAATAATCCACTCCACATTTTTGTAAAGCCTTAGCACATGCGACATCACCCAAACCATACGCATTGGCTTTGACGATACCCATAATTTTTGTTTTCTTTACGAGCTTTCTTACTTCTTCTACATTATGCGCAATCGCATCATAGTCGATTTCTGTCCAAGCCCGACTATAAGATTCTAACATGCTCCAATAGTCCTTTGCATAGCTAATTCAATTAGCTTATCAATTAAATCCGCAAATTCAATTCCAGCTTCTTTCATCATAGAAGGATAACGAGAAGTAGCCGTTAATCCTGGAATTGTATTCAATTCATTTAAAATCACTTCTTTATCTTCTGTCACAAACATATCTACTCGTGCCATACCACAGCAGTTCATCGCAATATATGTTCTACGAGCTAATTCTTGTGCTTCTTTAAATGTTTTTTCATCAATACGAGCCGGACAATAAATAGCTGCTCCCTTCATTTCATACTTACCTTCAAAATCAAAGAATCCACCATTAATTTCAATTTCATCCACTGATCCTGTAAAGATTTCTTCATTTCCCATAACAGCACAACCAATCTCAAAGCCTTTAATTACTTTTTCAACTAAGATCTTACCGCGACCATCATAGAAGAAAGCATCTTTACATGCACTTTCAAATTCTTCTTTATCATTTACAAAATGAACCCCATAGCTACTTCCTGCATTGCATGGCTTAACAATCCATGGTAATGGAATCTCTTCTTGAATCTGTTCAAATGTAGGATTTTCTTGATTTGCGTATAAACAAATATAATCTGCACACGGAATATTTGCTTCCTTACAAAGAATATGCATGATTTCTTTGTCCATTGACATCGCACTTGACATTACATCACAGCCTACATAATGAATATTCATCAACTCAAGCAATCCTTGAATCAATCCATCTTCTCCATTTTTTCCATGTAGTACTGGGAATACACAATCCAATTCAATCACTTTGTTTGAACCATCCAAAGGCATGATTCCACCATTTACCCATGCACAAGATACACAAGTTTCTTCACTTTGCCATGTATCATGTTCAATCGAATCCACATCTCCATTATATAAATAGAAATGTCCATTTTTATTAATTCCAATTAAAGTCATATCATAGTTATCAGCATGAATCTGACGTAAAAAAGAAGCGACAGAATGCAATGAAACAGAGTATTCACTACTTTGTCCTCCAAATATGACACCTAAACGTAATTTACTCATTGTTTTTTCCCCCTAAATGCATCTACTAACGTATCCATTTTCATAGCTCTTGAACCCTTGATCAAAACAATACAATCTTGATCTAACAAAGGTTTAACAGCTTCATATATCTCATCTTTTGTTTCATACCACTTTCCATTAAAACCATCACTTGTTTCTTTAGAAAGAGGACCCGTACAATATAGTTCGTCTACACCTTTTTGTTTAGCGTATTCGCCCACATCAAAGTGCAATTGTTTTTCTTCACTTCCAAGATCTAACATATCCGATAAAATGGCGATATGTTTTTGCGCAGGCAATTCCATCAATGTATCGATAGCTGCCTTTGCGCTTTCTGGATTTGATTTATACGTATCATCTAAAATATACGCATTTGAAACTGGAATTAGCTGTGTACGCATCTTTGTCATTTCTAAATCAGCCAATCCTTTTAAAATAGATTCCTCTTTTAATTGACAAGCCTTTGCGATAAAAATACACGGTAATGCGTTCATAGCCTGAAAATCACCAAATGCACGCAAATAAACAGGTGCATCTAGAATATTACAGTTAAAAACAATTCCTTCTTTATCATATTTAATATCACTTGTGATAGAAACATCTCCACCTTGACCAAAAGATACGATTTTCTTATTTTCTGTATTCAAAGTAGGAAGAACCTGTTTTATTTCTTCACTTTCATGATTATAAAGGAATAAGCCATTTTCTTTTAATCCCTCTAAAATTTCACATTTTGCCTGAGCAATCTGAAGTCTACCGCCCAAATTTTCCATGTGAGCTGAACCTACAGAAGTAATCACAGAAATATCAGGCTGTGCAATGGAAGTCAACTGCGTAATTTCGCCTTTGTTTTCCATACCCATTTCTAAAATCGCAACTTCAATATCTTCATCAAAGTCAAAAATAGTTAATGGAAGACCAATTTCACTGTTACGATTTCCCTGTGTTTTTTGTGTTTTTTTCTCTTGTGAAAAAATACTATACAACATATCTTTACAACTAGTTTTTCCGTTAGAACCCGTTACACCAATTACTAATGGACGTAACTCATCTAAATACGCTTTCGCAAGATCTTGCATAGCTTTAAGCGTGTCATCAACTAAAATAACTGGAAAATTCGGATATGGAAGATGATCCTTTTGCCACAAACTAATCAAAGCGCCATCTTCAATTGTTTGTTTGGAAAATACATGTCCATCTACTCTTTGACCAATAATTGGTACATATAAAACATCTTTTGTCACCTGTCGTGAATCAATCACAACACCATGTATTTTTCTTGTATCATCAATATCACCATGCACATTTGCATGCATTATATTTGTTATTTCCTGAATGGTTTTTACAATCATCTCAAAACCTCCGCTTAGTTTACATTATAGCATAAAACTAGTTCTCAATATTTATAATTCATGAAAAATCCAAATTTTCCCATTTTTGACACTCGCAATCACTATCAATTTTGTAAAATGAGCCAAAAAAAACAAAAAAGTGGGGTGAAAATACTACTTTTTTATTAAATCACATATTTTCCCACACTTTTCACATTTTATTTGACACAACTTATGGTATACTTCTATACAAGCAAGGAGTTTGAAGACCTTGCCGGTATGAAATCAGTAAATGATATTCATACTATTTTCTATCCCCTTATTGAAAAGCCAGACACCCCCTTAGTCTGGCTTTTCATTTTATCTAAAACGATGTATTATTTTTAATAAGGAGGACGTATACTTATGTGTATTTTTTGTATGATCGCTAATGGTGAAATTCCAAGCAATAAAATCTATGAAGACGAAAGTGTTATCGCTTTTCTAGACATCAACCCTACTTCTTATGGACATACGCTTGTTGTCCCAAAAGAACACTGTGATTCTTTTTTAGATTGTCCAGATGAAACCCGCAACCATGTATTTGAAGTTGCTAGTAAGCTTGCCAACAAATTGGAACAAACTCTACATTGTGATGGCATCAACATTTTAAGTAATGTGCATGAAGCTGCAGGACAAAGTGTTAACCATTTCCACGTTCATTTGATTCCACGTTATAAAGATAACGATAGTGTTACCATTGAATTTCATGAAATTGAAAAACCAGATTTTGAAGAATTAATGAATAAACTAAAATAAAGAAGTCAATTTGATTTGACTTCTTTCAGACTGTTGACAAAGTGACTGTCGACAGTCTTTTTAAAATCTGATAGAATA
>NZ_JAJDMK010000367.1:0-238 GCF_020593575.1 Holdemanella sp. DFI.5.55 | reverse complement strand
CAAAAAATCGGCTGCCAGATGACCATGATTCTGCATCGCCGCGGCTGCCATCGCCAAAAACTCAAACAGCAGAAAGAAGGTAATGATCTTTTCCAATACTGGGTCAAATGAGGTTAGGTGCCCGGCAAAAAGCGGCGATAGCTTAACCAACTGCCACAGTTCGACAAAAACAAAGCCAATCAGACACAGCCCAAAGACAGCCATTGAAATTTCGGCAAAGCATTCTAAAAAATTGCCA
>NZ_JAJDMK010000366.1:0-238 GCF_020593575.1 Holdemanella sp. DFI.5.55 | reverse complement strand
ATTTGAAGTCAGAGCGCTCGCCCAGCCGGACATCTGTAGCTGTGCTTTTAAACCGGTGCCAGGGAGTAAGGCGGTATACGTTGCGGTATAAATTCCTTTTTGATCTTCATTCCAGGCGATGCTTTCCGCTTTTGTATTTGGCAGCTGGATAGCCTGGTTGATAGCGTCTCGTTGCCCCCCGACCAGGTTTTCATAGCTATCCTTGAGTGTTACCGTAACTTTTATCGCACCGCCTGCG
>NZ_JAJDMK010000365.1:0-238 GCF_020593575.1 Holdemanella sp. DFI.5.55 | reverse complement strand
ATCATTGTCGTAGTCGATAACGTCATCGTCATCGTCAGCCCCCGCCAAGAAGGCATTGACCTTGCGACGCTTCTTCTTTGGACGATCTTCTTCTTCTTCGTTTTCGCCAACCGTGGCTTCGTCGATTGATTCGTATGGGTACCATGCACGCAGGCCCCAAGTATTGTCACCAAGGGAAATAAAACTGCCATCGACGTTCAGGTCCGTGTAGAACTGAGAAAGCCGTTCCCGAATTTCC
>NZ_JAJDMK010000364.1:0-238 GCF_020593575.1 Holdemanella sp. DFI.5.55 | reverse complement strand
CAACGGCTCGCGAAAGCATCATCAGTGGCCTTTTGGTTGACGTAGCCTACAATACCGCGCGTCAAGTAGAAGATATCGCTCTTTATGAACAAGGCCGCGTCTTCATTCCTAAAGGCGGTGAGCGTCCTGAAGAACAAGAACATGTTGCGGGGGCCATGGCAGGCAGTCTGTTGGCTGACAGCTGGAATCTAAAGTGGCGTCCGGTTGACTTTTATCAGATCAAGGGAATCGTCGAACG
>NZ_JAJDMK010000363.1:0-239 GCF_020593575.1 Holdemanella sp. DFI.5.55 | reverse complement strand
AGAAGGCTTTGAAAAGTCAGGAAGAATAAGTAGTTATGGTGGGAGTGAAAATTTAGTAAAAAGCAATATTAAAGATAGTTATTCTTTTATTCAGAGTTTAACAGTATATAGTAATCCAAAAGAAAAAGGTCTTATATATACACAATATAGAGGTGAAGATAACTATGATGTATGGAAGATTTATGAGGGACTATGATTAAGATTAATAATATTAAGAAAAATAAAATCATAAAAGTGTA
>NZ_JAJDMK010000362.1:0-239 GCF_020593575.1 Holdemanella sp. DFI.5.55 | reverse complement strand
ACTGAGCCTAGGCTGACTGCCAGTTGAAACAGCTGCAGCGAATCAACGAACTTAACTGCGTCCACATCGTCAGCCAGCTCGATTGAAAGCACGCCGCCCGCACCCTTGGCCTGGCTGCTGAGCGTTTCATAGCCTGGCTGGCCGAACAGACCGGGATAATAGATTTTTTTGACGGCTGGCAGCGGCTGCAGATGAGCAATGATTGCCTTGACGTTGGCCTGCTGGCGATCCATTCTGAC
>NZ_JAJDMK010000361.1:0-239 GCF_020593575.1 Holdemanella sp. DFI.5.55 | reverse complement strand
ATGACATTGTCACCTTTATATTGGCTTAATACACAATAATGCGCAGTGTCCAATCGCAGCAACCGCGCGAAATGCGGATCAACACCGAGCCATTGCGACGTCAAGATACGAAGAACGTGCGCATGCGCCACCAGCAGCACATCGTTTCCAGCGTCGAGCAACGGTTTGACCGTGGCGATCGCCTCACGTGTGCGCGCCGCAGCTTCCTCCACCGTCTCACCCGGACCGTTGTGCACGGG
>NZ_JAJDMK010000360.1:0-239 GCF_020593575.1 Holdemanella sp. DFI.5.55 | reverse complement strand
GGTGATTAAATGAAAATCCAGTATCCAAATAACCTGTTAGATCCCATAAAAAATAGCTAGTTAATCGTCACATTACGGGTTTTGTTCCTGGGATGGGTCCTGACAATCCATCAATTGTTTTAATTGGCGAAGCACCAGGAAGAAATGAGATTAAATTAGGCCGTCCTTTCGTTGGTGTCTCAGGAAAAGAATTAACTAAAATGATTGAGTTATCTGGATTGGGTCGTGACGACGTTTAC
>NZ_JAJDMK010000359.1:0-239 GCF_020593575.1 Holdemanella sp. DFI.5.55 | reverse complement strand
ACGCGTTGCCATTAATAGATTCCTCCAATTCAGATTCTAGTTTGTGAAAATTATTCCTTAATCATTTTAACAACTCCGCTAAAGTTTGTGAACTATTTTCCAAGAAAAGAATCGTTTTTATTTAAACATGTTTTCTATTATGCTACAGGCTTCACTGCATGTCCATTAATGATTTGTGAAATTTAGGCCATCCGCTGATCATGATGTGCTGGTAATGACGATCATTTTTTAAACGTTAT
>NZ_JAJDMK010000358.1:0-240 GCF_020593575.1 Holdemanella sp. DFI.5.55 | reverse complement strand
GTCTGGATGAATGGCTGACCTCCATCCGGGAAACACTGGAGAACGCCGACAGTGACCTGGAAGTGATGGACCAGTTCAAACTGGAATTATACGAAGACGAAGTATTCGTATTCACCCCCAAAGGTGACTTGTACAAGATGCCGAAAGGAGCGACCGTACTGGACTTTGCTTTCGCCATCCACAGCAAACTGGGGTCCAAGTGTATCGGAGCAAAGGTGAACGGAAAGAACGCACAATTAA
>NZ_JAJDMK010000036.1:0-23085 GCF_020593575.1 Holdemanella sp. DFI.5.55 | reverse complement strand
ATCAAACAATGGTAGACAAAGGATTCAGTATTTCAAGTATCGCATCGATCTTCTCAGTAAGTGAAGAGTCGATTGAAAGGCTGTTGATGAAAGCATAAAGGTATGGACATGAACGTGTCCATATTTTTTATAGTTGACAAAGTGAATAAATAAATATAAAGTATACAAAATTAACTAAATGGCGGCACTTTGCGAATACATTCAAGAAAATATATTGTCGGATTTTTCAGAGTTGTTTTAAACTAGTGATTCCTATTTTACCTTATCGAACTCCTGAAATATTAAAGAGTACATCTTTAATTTCTTATATTTGCATGGATAATCATATATCTAAAGTGATGGTTATTACTGATTTTACTGTGCATCAATTAGGAATATTAAATCGTATGTGTGAACACTTAGATCATCATTCTATTTCATATGTCATTTATGATAAGACGGTCGCAAATCCTACAAGTGATGATGTAGAGGAAGCAAAAAACTTATATTTATCTTCTAATTGTCAAGCTTTAATTGGTTTTGGTGGAGGATCTAGCATGGATTGTGCTAAGGCCGTTGGTGCTAGACTTGCTCGTCCTAAGAAACCACTATCAAAGATGGAGGGAATTTTAAAGATATGGAAGAAACTTCCATTGTTGATTTGTGTACTTGCCATAGCTAGAACAGGAAGTGAAACAACTCTTGCGGCTGTCATTGTAGATTCAAAAACACGTCATAAATATGCGATCAATGATTTTAATTTGATTCCTGATTATGCCGTTTTAGATCCAAAACCCACTTTATCCTTGCCTCCATTTATTACGGCATGTACTGGTATGGATGCTTTAACCCATGCGATTGAGGCTTATATTGGTAATTTGACTACAAAGAAGACGCGTGCATATGCGTTAAAGGCTACAAAACTAATTTTTGAGAATATATAAGGTGTATGAGGACGGAAATGATTTAGAAGCTAGAAGCAATATGCTCGATGCTGCCTACTATGCTGGGCATGCCTTTACAGTATCCTATGTAGGATATGTGCGTGCGATTGCTCATCCATTAGGTGGAAAATATAATATTGCGCATGGACTAGCTAACGCAACATTACTTGATGTTGTATTGAAACAATATGGAGAAAGTGTGTATAAGAAGCTCTATGAAATGGCTCTGTATTGTGGCATCTGTAATGCGAATGATTCCTATAAGGTTGGGGCTGAGCGTTTTATTGAACAAATCACTTTAATGAAAAAGTATTTTGGCATCTCATCTACATTTAGTGAATTAAAAAATCGGATATACACAAATTGGCTATTTACGCAGATCATGAAGCCAATCCATTATATCCAGTTCCAGTTTTATGGGGTGTAAAAGAGTTAGAAAAAGTGTATGATTTTGTAGTGGAGGATTAAGTATGGATCCAATCGTTTTAAAACAAAGAGAATTTTATAAGCAACATAAAACTCTAGATATTAATTTTAGAATAAATGCCTTAAAAACTTTAAAAAAGGCGATTTTAGCTTATGAAGACAGAATTAATGAAGCTATTAAAATGGATGTCGGAAAATCAAATTTTGAAACTTATATGTGCGAAGTTGGGTTAGCTTTAAGCGAATTGACTTATATGGTAAAACACATTCGTAAGTTTGCTAAAGAAAGGAATGTATATACACCATTGTCTCAATTTTTGTCGCGTAGTTTTGAAAAGCCGAGTCCTTATGGTGTGGTGTTAGTTATTAGTCCTTGGAATTATCCTTTTTTACTTTCTATTGACCCCTTGATTGATGCACTTGCAGCTGGAAATACGGTGGTATTAAAACCTAGTGAATTTAGTCCATACACATCAGAAGTAATCAAAGATATGATTGAAGAATATTTTGATCCAGAATATGTGGCTTGTGTACTTGGAGATAGTGAAGTGAGTTCTAAATTATTGGATTCAAAATTTGACTATATTTTCTATACAGGATCAAAACGTGTAGGAAAAATTGTGATGAATAAGGCGAGTCAATATTTAACGCCAGTCACTCTAGAATTGGGAGGGAAAAGTCCTTGTATCGTAGATAAAGATGCAGATATTAAATTGGCGGCACGAAGAATTGTGTTTGGAAAATATTTGAATTGTGGACAAACCTGTGTAGCTCCAGATTATATGTTGGTACACGAATCTATAAAAGACCAATTTATCGAATGCGTGATATTTGAAATTAAGCGTCAATATGCGAGCTTAGATGATTATGGTTATATTATTAATGAAAAGCACTATAAGAGGATTTTGGGGTTGATTGATATGGATAAGGTTGTCTATGGTGGAAAACATCATAATCTACAAATTGAACCAACGGTATTGGATCGTGTGGATTTTTCAAATCCTATTATGCAGGAAGAGATATTTGGTCCTGTTATGCCAATATTGACATATTCAAATTTAGATGTTGTTATAAATAAAATCAATTCTATGCCTAGCCCACTAGCTTTATATATTTTCACAAATAATAAAGAAGTATCTAAGAAAGTAACGAGTGAAGTATCCTTTGGCGGTGGCTGCATCAACGATGTTGTGATTCATTTAGCTACTAGTAATATGGGCTTTGGTGGTGTTGGCGAAAGTGGGATGGGTTCATACCATGGAAAGCGTGGTTTTGATACGTTTAGTCATACAAAGAGTATTGTGGATAAAAAAAGAATCATTGATTTACCTATGCGTTATCAGCCTTATACAAAATTGAATGAGAAATTGATTCGCTTTTTCTTAAGATAATCTTTATAATGGTGGTATGAATAAAAAAGAAAAATTTGCGTATGACATCGATTTTGGTGCCATTATGGACTATGTAGAAAACCGTTTTATGCTAGTAATAAAAGATGAAGATTGGACACAGGAGGAAATTGATATGTTGAATAGTGGTATTGATCTTCATTTTTGTTACACAAACGATATTGCCGTATTTGTGCTTGAAGGTGGCGATATTGATTCCAGTGATTTTTATTTCAATGTTCAAGAGTGTGATTGGAAAGAGCATTTGTTTAAAAGTGATTGTCTAGATATAGAAATTGTATTGGTTGATAAGGCAAATGACATTTGTTTCAAGAAGTCACATACTTTGACAAAAGAACAAAGCCAAAGTATTAAGGATTGTCTAAATCAACAAAATGAGGTATCCTTTATGCCAAGTGAATATGATGTGAATGTGCAAGGAATCCAGAGTGCATATGAACCATATGAGCTTATACGCTTTGAAAAATGCGAAATCAAATTTTAAGGAGAAAGATGATGAAGGCTGTTATTAGTGTAATTGGAAAAGACAAAGTAGGAATCTTGGCTATGATTGCCAATGAATGCGCAAACTACAATCTAAATGTATTGGATGTAACTCAAACAATCGTAGATTCTATGTTCACTATGACTATGATGGTTGCGATTGATGAAATGAGCATTCCATTAAATGAATTTGCGGAGAAAATGGAAAACTTAGGAAAAGAAAAGAATCTAGTCATTCGTTGTATGCATCAGGATATTTTCAATTCTATGCACAAAATTTAATGAGGTATTCCTATGCAAACAAATGAAATTTTAGAAACAATAAAGATGATTGACGAAGAATATTTGGATATTCGTACGATTACAATGGGTATTAGTTTACTGGATTGTATGGATCCAGACATTCATGTGTCATGTCAAAAAGTAGAAGAAAAGATTTGCCACTTAGCCAAAGACTTAGTAAAAGTTGGAAACGATTTTAGTAAGATTTATGGTATTCCTGTTGTAAATAAACGAATTAGTGTAACCCCAATTGCGATGTTAGTGGCTTGTTCAGGGGGAAATCCAGTTGAATACGCATTAACTTTAGAGCGTTGTGCTCAAAAATTAGGGGTTGATTTTATTGGTGGATATTCTGCACTGGTACAAAAAGGATATGCAGCAGGGGATAATGAATTGATTGAATCTATTCCTGAAGCCTTGGCAAAGACGCAGCATGTGTGTGCTAGTGTCAATGTAGGTAGTACAAAAGCAGGCATCAATATGGATGCCGTTGCGCAGATGGGGCGTATTGTGAAGCGTTGTGCTGAATATACAAAGGATGACAATTGTTTAGGAGCAGCTAAACTTGTTGTATTCTGTAATGCGCCTGAAGACAATCCATTTATGGCTGGAGCCTTCCATGGTGTAGGTGAAGCCGATTGTGTAATTAATGTTGGTGTATCTGGCCCTGGTGTTGTACGTGCTGTATTAAGTAAAGCCGATAAATCATTGCGTATGGATCAGATTGCAGATTTAATTAAGCGCACAGCCTTTAAGATTACGCGTATGGGACAGTTGGTTGGAACTGTTGCGAGTGAAAAACTGGGTGTTCCATTTGGGATCGTGGACTTGTCTTTAGCTCCAACTCCAGCTATTGGTGATAGTGTTGCCTATATTCTAGAGGAAATGGGATTAGAAACTTGTGGTGCTTATGGAACAACGGCTTGTTTAGCCATGTTGAATGATGCTGTTAAAAAAGGCGGCGTTATGGCAACGAGTAATGTTGGTGGATTATCTGGTGCTTTTATTCCTGTAAGTGAAGATGCAGGTATGATTCATGCGGCAAGAACAGGTGCATTAAAATTAGAAAAATTAGAAGCTATGACGGCAGTATGTAGTGTTGGATTGGATATGATCGTAATTCCAGGAGAAACAAGTGCAAGTGTTATTTCAGGAATTATTGCAGATGAAGCTGCAATCGGTATGGTTAATACAAAGACGACAGCCGTACGTGTGATTCCTGCGATTGGAAAAGATGTTGGTGAAGAACTAGACTTTGGTGGTTTATTAGGAGCAGGTCCTGTCATGCCAATTTCTCAGATTTCAAATGATGTCATGATCAATCGTGGAGGAAGAATTCCTGCGCCATTACAAGCATTAAAGAACTAATCGTTTAGGGAGCTTTTTGCTTCCTTTTTATATTGCGTTTTATATGGTTAGATTATAGAGTATGTATGATTTAAAAAAGCTTTAATTAAAATGCTAATTTAATATTCAGTTATATTTTAGAGAGAAAAAATGGAATGACGTCGAAGAATGTTATGAAAAAATGGGAGCATAGAAGTCAATAAAGGGGATATTATCTCGTTGATTGGTCCGAGTGGTTCAGGGAAAAGTACGTTGTTACGTTGTATTCATGGCTTGGAACATGTGGATACAGGTAAAATTTATATGGATAACGAATGGATGAATCCGGATGATGAAAAGAAATTTCGTGCACAAAGAAATCGTATGGGATTTGTATTCCAGCATTTTAATTTGTTTCCAAATATGTCGGTTTTACAAAATTGTAAGTTGGCACAGGTAGAAGTTTTAAATAAAACGGATGAAGAAGCTGAAAAAACAGCTTTAGAGTATTTGGATAAAGTTGGATTATTAGAAAAGAAAGATGCATATCCTAATAACTTGTCTGGTGGTCAAAAACAGCGTGTAGCGATTGCCAGAGCCTTATGTATGAATCCAGATATTATGTTGTTTGATGAACCTACGAGTGCATTAGATCCAGAAATGATCAAGGAAGTGCTTGAAGTAATGAAGGATCTAGGTAAGCAAGGTATGACAATGGTTGTGGTTACACATGAAATGGGATTTGCGAGAAAGGTAGGCACTCGAGTTGTTTTCTTGGATCAAGGTGAAATTGTAGAAGAGAATACGAGTGAAAAGTTTTTGAAAATCCTCAGTCTGAACGTGCAAAGGATTTCTTGAGTAAGGTATTCTACGAATGAGATTGCCTGATTTTAAAGTCGAACAATGGATGAATGATTATGAAAATGATGCCATCTACAATATGACGGATACATGTGTTAAATCTCTTACGTTACAGGAATTGTTGGATTTGGAAGACTTTGATTTTTCAAATCTAATATTAGATTATGGTCAAGTCACTGGGGATATTGAATTGAAAAAGGAAATCCTATCTTTATATGAGCATGGAATAATTGACAATATCAATATGAGCATGGAACAATTGACAATATCACAACAGCACAAGGTTGCTTGCAGGCAAATGAATTGGTGATGAACACTTTATTAGAAAAAGGAGATGAAGTCATTAGTGTGGTTCCTGGATATCAGCAGTTTGTGGATGTTCCAAAATCACTTGGTTGTAAAGTGCATTTGGTTGAATTGGACGAAATGGATTGGCAGGTTAGTGTGGAAAAGTTTAGAGGTGTTTTAAATTCATCAACGAAAATGATTATTTTAAATAATCCCTCGAATCCAACGGGGACAGAATATTCTAATGAGTTTCTAAATGCATTGATTGAATTGTGTAAACCCTATAATACATATATTCTTTGTGATGAAGTATATCGTGGCTTAAATGAGGAAGTATCTATAAGTGATTTATACGAGAATGGAATTTCAACATCAAGTTTAAGTAAAATGTTTTCACTGGCTGGATTACGCCTTGGCTGGATCAAAGCCAATGAGTATGTGATTCATCAAATCAATGTAAGAAGAGATTATTCAATGATTTCTACAGGTCCTTTAGTGGACAAATTGGGATGGATTGCCCTTAAGCATAAGGATGAATTGATTTTAAGGGCTAAAAATATTATTTCAACAAATAAAAATATCGTTCATGAATGGCTTAAAGATAATCCTTCGTTTGAATGTGTATTACCAAGTGGTGGTACGGTTTGTTTTTTGAAGTATTATTTTGATTTAAAAAGTGAGACGTTTGCAAAATTATTATTGGCAGAAAAAGGCGTTTTCTTTGTGCCGGGATCGTGTTTTGATAAGGAATATTATTTTCGTTTAGGCTTGGCTCAAGATAGTAAATTATTTAAGGCTGGCTTGAATGAACTTTCGAACTTTGTGGATGAACATTTGATTTCATGATAAAATGATTTGCGTAAGGGGGAATACTTATGCGAGTTCAATATTTGTTGTGTGCATGTTTATTGCTCTGTGGCTGTACAAAAGTGAGTGATCTTACGCATCAAAAGAGTAAATCAACTGAAAAGGCGCCGGTAACAGTAAAAAAGACAAATAAAGTAAAGGTAATTGATTGTAAGAATGATTCTTCGCAACAAGTTACTTTTGAAGCTAAGGGGGATAAGATTCAAAAGATGACACAGAAGTTTGCGATGAGCTTTTCAGATTTAGGTATAACAGAAGATATGAATTCTGAACAGATTCAATCTAAGATCAATTCTTCATTGGATGATAAATATAATTCGATTGAAGGCGTTCATGTATCTACTGAATTAAAAGAACAGCAGGTTGAAGTGACGTTGGAAATGAATTTTAAAACAGCAAATATAGATACGCTGATTGAAAGTGGCTTATTAGATAAGGGTGAAGCTCAATCGGATTATGTAAGTTTGAAAAAGACGCAAAGTGCTTATAAACAAGAAGGATTTGCGTGTATGATAAAATAGCGGGTCTTCCGCTATTTTCTATTTGAAAGGATGAGTTAAAAGATGCGTTATTATATTGCGGATACACATTTTTTTCATCGTTCGTTGAATGAAAAGATGGATCAAAGAGGTTTCGAAGACATCGAGCAAATGAATGAATATATGATTGATCAATGGAACAGTAAAGTTCGAAAGAATGATGAAGTTGTTGTTTTGGGAGATTTTTCATGGGGAAACGCAAGTCAAACAACAGAGATTTTGGATGAATTAAAGGGAAAAATTTATTTGATTCGTGGAAATCATGATCGTTTCTTGGATGATAAAAACTTTGATGCTTCGCGATTTGTTTGGATCAAAGATTATGCGGAATTAAATGAGAATAAACGAAAAGTAGTTTTATCTCATTATCCAATTGCGTGCTATAACGGACAATATCGAAGAGATGAGGATGGAAACCCAAAAACATTTATGTTGCATGGGCATATTCATGCGACGCAAGATCAGCAATTTTTAGATGCTTATCAAGAGTATATTCATCAACAAAAACACCCAAGAATCAGTGATGGCCAATTAGAGAGTGTGCCTTGCCAACTTATTAATTGTTTTTGCATGTATAGCGATTATGTGCCAATGACATTAGATGAATGGATTGAAATTGACAAGCAAAGAAGAAATATCCTATAATTGTTATAACAAATATATAAGGAGATCAAATTATGCATAAGTTGGATACAACGTCGGGTCATCTTCCTTACTATAAACAAATAAAGGAGTTCTACAAAAAAGATATCCAAGATGGAGTCTTGGCTATAGGAGATCGCGTTGACAGTGAAATGGAAATTCAAGAGATGTACGATGTTTCAAGAATTACAGCAAGACAAGCTATTCTTGAATTAGAACAGGAAGGTATGGTAAAGCGTGGACGTGGCAAGGGTACGTTTGTGACATATAGACCTAAAATCAAAGAGGAGTTGTCGCATATCCGTAGTTTTACAGATGAAATGACAGCTTTAGGAAGAACGCCGGGAACTAAGTCTTTTCACATCACAAAAGAAATTCCGGATGAAGCTACAAGAGAATTGTTTGGCTTGGACGAAGAAATGATGTATTGCGTTCGAAGAGTTCGTACCGCAGATGATGTGTTATTGGTGTATTTTGTGTCTTATTTTCCTTTAAGTTTGAATATACCTTTGAATATGGAAGAACAAACACAGTCTATTTATGAAGTGATTGGTGCACCGACAAGAATAGATGAAGAGTTTTCTGCGATTAATCCGAGTGAAGAAATCTGTTTAGCTCTGAAGATACGTAAGGAACAGCCTGTTTTAGCTCGTAAGCGTGTTTCTTATGATAAAAAGAAGAAAAAGATAGAGTATACAATGTGTTACTATCGTGGCGATTTATATAGTTACACAATTTCAACATCGCAAAAATTATGATTTTAACGATCGACATTGGTGGTACCAATATTAAATATGGATTATGCGATGCGTCAGGGAATATCCAACAAAAGGGGGAATATCCTACTTTAGATACGGCAGATAAAATCGTTCAATCCATTTGTGAATTACCATTTGAATATACTGGAATTGCAATCAGTATGCCTGGAATCTTGAATGAAGATCATTCAAAGGCGTTTATTACGGGTAAACTGACTTTTCTATCGAACTACCCTTTAAAGGAGCGGTTGGAAGAAATTAAAGGTTGTAAAGTGACAATTGAAAATGATGGTCGTTGTGCAACGTGGGCTGAACTTGGATTTGGAAATTTGATACATTCAAAGAATGCTTTGGTTGTGGTTCTAGGTACATATATTGGGATGGGCATAGTGATTGATCATAAGGTATATGAAGGTTCACATTTATTGGCAGGTGAATATTCAGATGCGCATATGGATACAGAAAAAACTTTTAAGAATACCATGGCTACATGCTTTGGAAAAAGATGGTCTTGAAAGAGCGACGGGTTTAACGGGTAAAGAACTTTTTGATCATTTAGATGATGAAAGAGTATATGCAGGTTTTAACAAATATTGCCAAAATTTGGCTTGGATGTTAAACAATTTTCAGTTGCTGTTAGATGTGGATACAATTTTGATTGGTGGAGGTATATCGGCACAGCCTAAACTGATTGCGTGTATCAAAGAAAATATGATGGGTTTGACACAATGGTTTCCAACTTTAGAGGAACCTGTTATCAAAGCTTGTAAATTTAACAATGATGCTAATTTATTAGGTGCATTGTGTTACTACAAAAATAATACCGAGAATCATTAAGCGTTCTCGGTATTTCTTACTTAGAGGGGGAAGGGCATGAAATCGTTAATTGGTGATAAGAAGTTTTATCGAATGGTTTTGATTGTATGTATTCCGATTGTGATACAGAATGGGTTTACCAATCTTGCCAGTTTATTAGACAACGTTATGATTGGACAATTAGGAACGCTATCTATGAGTGGTGTATCTATTTCAAATCAGTTATTTCAAGTGTTTAATGTGAGTGTTTTTGGTGCAATGTCAGGTGCTGGAATATTCTTGGCACAATTTTATGGACGTGGAAACAGGGATGGTGTGCACAATTGTTTCCGAATTAAAATATTGCTTGGCATTTTGATTTCAATATTGGCCATATGCATTTTTAAAGTGTTGGGTCCTTCATTGATTTCATTATATCTAAATGATGATCCGACAGATAGTTTGACAACTTTGAACTTTGGTAAGCAGTATATGGATGTTATGCTGATTGGACTCATTCCTTTTGCGATTACACAAGTATATTCTTCTTCATTAAGAGAAACGGGAAATACAGTTTTACCAATGAAGGCTAGTGTTATAGCGGTTATTGTGAACTTTTGCATTAACTATATCTTGATTTTTGGTCACTTTGGGTTTCCTAAACTAGGAGTTATTGGTGCGGCCATTGGTACGGTTATTTCAAGAGTTGTAGAGATGGGGATAAATGTAGCGGCAGGCTATAATAACAAATATTTAAGGGATGCGATGCGTTTAGATAAGATATCGGGTGATATATTTAAGAATGTTGTTAAAAGAGGAATTCCACTATTGTGTAATGAAATATTGTGGTCGATATCCATAGCGCTTATTTCTCAATGTTATTCAACAAGAGGACTTGAGGCTGTGGCGGCCATCAATATTACAACAACAGTAACCAATTTTTTTATGATTATTTGTTATGCAATGGGAAATTCGATTTCAATCATTGTAGGTCAAAGACTGGGTGCTGGTGAAATTGAATATGCCAAAGACTATGATTTGAAGATGGTATTTATGAATTTTATGATGTGTTTATGTATTGGTGTGGCATTGTTTGGATGTTCATCCTTTATTCCTCAAATCTATAATACGTCTATAGAAGTAAAGTTATTAGCAACATCTTTATTAAGAGTTTCAGCTTGTATGCTTCCAATTATTTCTTTATATTACAGTAGCTACTTTACAATGCGTGCAGGAGGAAAAACATTGCTTACCTTCTTCTTCGATAGTGGATATACATTCATGTTTACGTTTATGGTTGCACTATGTTTAACTCGTTTTACGAATTTACCTATATTCAATGTGTACTTATTGGTGCAATGTGTGGATATTCCTAAGGCAGTATTAGGAATCACATTAGTCAAAAAGGGGATTTGGGTACATAATATTGTCAATGAACTTTAGCCTTCTTGTTGGAAGGCTTTTTCATTTAAAAAGCAAAAAAAAGAAGTCCTTTCGGACTTTATTTTAACAATGGTGACGCGTACGGGATTCGAACCCGTGAATGCATGCGTGAAAGGCATGTGAGTTAACCGTTTCTCCAACGCGCCATGTATATTAAACTTGTCTTTCCTGACAAGTGCTAATTAATAATACTATAAGATTTTATATATTGCAAGCAAAAAAATTAATTTTTTTGTTTATTTTTTTGACGGTTTATATTTATTTGTCGTAGGTAAAGAAAATAATGCATTTAATGTATCATATTGTATATGATAAAGTCTAGGGATTTAGTAGGAATATAGGTTATGTTTAATGTTAAATATATGTAAAAAATAGTGTGGTTAAATTAAATTTGGTTATAAATAAATTTTAAAAAAAACGATTGAAAGCGCTTGCAGATATGTGTTATGATACAGAAGTAAAAAGACGCATCCCATTGATTAGGATATAAAGCGGACATTAAAAGTGTATAACAGATAATATAAATTGATTTCACGACAAATGGCTTTGTTTCGAGTATAATTTATAAATTCATTTTGAAACACCCAGCTGCAAATCATATTATATGTATGTCTCTATATAGAAATCATGTGAAGTATCCTTTTGGGAATTGTGTCTTAGAGTAAAAATCTATACAGGAGGATAATATGAACAAAAGATTTTTAACAATTGCTGCAGCTTTATCTATGGGTGTTGCATTAACTGCTTGTAGCAGTGGAGGAGGAGATGAAGGAAAAACTGGTGGTTCTAGTGTTGCGAATGCTGACAAACCTTTAGTATGGTATAACCGTCAACCTTCCAACAGTTCAACTGGTGAATTAGACATGGATGCATTAAACTTCAACAAAGATACTTATTATGTTGGTTTCGATGCAAATCAAGGTGCTGAACTTCAAGGACAAATGATTAAAGAATATATCGAAAAGAATATCGATACATTAGATCGTAACGGAGATGGCGTTATCGGTTACGTATTAGCTATTGGTGATGTTGGTCACAATGACTCTATTGCTCGTACAAGAGGTGTTCGTAAGGCATTAGGAACTGGTGTTGAAAAAGATGGTGAAATCGTAAGTGATCCAGCTGGTATTAATAATGATGGTAAATCTAAGAGTGTTCAAGATGGCTCGTTAGAAATTAATGGAAAAACTTATACAGTAAGAGAACTTGCTTCTCAAGAAATGAAAAACTCTTCAGGTGCTACTTGGGATGCTGCTACTGCTGGTAACACAATCGGTACATGGACTGCTTCATTCGGTGATGAAGTTGACGTTGTAGCTTCTAACAATGATGGTATGGGTATGTCAATGTTCAATGCTTGGTCAAAAGAAAACAAAGTTCCTACATTCGGATACGATGCTAACTCAGATGCAGTTGCTGCAATCGCTGAAGGATATGGTGGAACAATTTCTCAACATGCTGACGTTCAAGCTTATTTAACATTAAGAGTATTACGTAATGCATTAGATGGTGTTGATATCGATACAGGTATCGGTACAGAAGATGATGCTGGAAACGTATTAAGTTCAGATGTATTTACATACAATAAGGATCAACGTTCTTACTATGCATTAAACGTTGCTGTTACTGCTGACAACTATAAAGATTTCTTAGATTCAACAGTTACTTATGCTCCAGTTTCTAACCAATTAGATGAAAAAGATCATGCTAAGAAGAGTGTTTGGTTAAATATCTACAACGCATCTGATAACTTCTTAAGTTCAACTTACCAACCATTATTAGAAAAATATGATGACTTATTGAATTTAGATGTTGAATACATTGGTGGAGATGGACAAACTGAATCTAACATCACAAACCGTTTAGGAAATCCAGACAAATATGATGCATTCGCAATTAACATGGTTAAGACTGACAATGCAGCTTCTTACACAGGAATCCTTAAATAAATAATTCAAAAATAACATAGGGATTAAAATTATTAGGGAGAAATTATTTCTCCCTAATATTATTTAGATAGTAGTAAACAAAATAGGAGAGATTTTATGGCAGATAAGAATGAAAAACTAGTCTTATCTATACGCGGAATGAGTAAGTCCTTTGGACGTAACCGTGTTTTGGATCATATTGATTTAGATTTAAAACCAGGTACAGTTATGGGACTTATGGGAGAAAATGGTGCTGGTAAATCAACAATGATGAAATGTCTATTCGGGACATATCAAAAAGATGAAGGTACAATTTTCTTGGAAGGAAAAGAGATTAACTTTTCTGGACCAAAAGAAGCACTTGAAAATGGTATTGCCATGGTACACCAGGAATTGAATCAATGTCTTGAAAGAAATGTTAAAGATAACCTATTCTTGGGACGTTATCCTACAAATGCTTTTGGCGTAGTAGATGAAGATCGAATGAAAAAGAAATCATCTGAGCTTTTTAGAAAGCTTGGTATGACAGTGAATTTAGATACACCAATGCGTAATATGTCTGTTTCACAAAGACAGATGTGTGAAATTGCCAGAGCAATTTCATATAATTCAAAGGTTATCGTACTTGATGAGCCTACATCTTCTTTGATGACACAAGAAGTTAATAAATTGTTTGATATGATGCGTATGTTGAAAAAACAAGGTATTTCGCTAATTTATATTTCTCATAAAATGGATGAAATTTTTGAAATTTGCGATGAAGTATCAGTTCTAAGAGATGGAAAAATGGTTATGACAAAACCTACTTCAGAAACCAACATGAATGAGTTGATTGCAGCCATGGTAGGTCGTTCATTGGATAACCGATTCCCACCTGTTGATAATGCTCCTGGAGAACCAATGTTATCTATTCAACATGTATCAACAAAATATGAGCCATACTTAAAAGATATTACATTTGACGTTAAAAAAGGTGAGATTTTCGGTCTATATGGTTTGGTAGGAGCTGGACGTACAGAGTTGCTAGAAACGATTTTCGGTATCCGTACTAGAGCCTCAGGTCGTGTTTATTTTGACAATAAATTAATGAACTTTAATAGTGCTAAAGAAGCAATTGAACATGGTTTTGCCCTGATTACTGAAGAGCGTAAAGCAAATGGATTGTTCTTAAAGTGTGATTTAACATTCAATACAACGATTGCGAATTTACCTTCTTATATGAGCAAGGTAGCACTTTCTGATAATAAGATGATTCAAGCTACGAATAAAGAAATCAAAACCATGAGAACTAAGTGTATGGGACCAAATGATGCGATTACAAGTCTATCTGGTGGTAACCAACAAAAAGTTATCTTCGGTAAATGGTTAGAGAGATCACCAAACGTATTCATGATGGATGAACCTACACGTGGTATTGACGTAGGTGCTAAATATGAAATTTACGAATTGATCATCAAAATGGCTAAACAAGGAAAAACTATTATTGTAGTTTCAAGTGAAATGCCAGAAATCTTAGGTATTACAAATCGTATTGGCGTTATGTCAAATGGACGCTTAGCCGGAATTGTAAATACAAAAGATACTAACCAGGAAGAGTTGTTAAGACTCAGTGCAAAATACCTATAAAGGAGATAATTATGACAAATACAGTTACAAATATTCTTAGTCATGATGAAGAGCTTGCACTACGTAAACCTATTGAGGATTATGTAGGAAAGATCCAAGCTGAAATTGATGAACTAAGAGAAGAAGGAACAAATAAAGTATTGGAATATTCTGAAGAAATCGAGGTTCTAAAGAGAGATAAAATTTATACTAAAAGCGAAAAAGAAGCTCGTATTTCAGAATTAAATGGTAAATTACAAAAAGCCAAAGAAATCGAGGCTAAAAACAAACAGCCAATCAATGACAAAATTGCAGTAGCTGAAAAATATTTAAAGGATCACTATCAAACAGATTACTACAACAAAGTTGTTGAAAGTAATAAGTATGAGGTTCAAAAAGCTAAGGCAGACTATGATAAAAAATTAAAAGAATTAGAAAAAGAACACAAAGATATTTTATCAGGTCTTAGTGACAAAGAAGAAATTAAAGAAGAGAACTTTATTTATAAGAACCGTTTATTCGATGCAAAACTTGAATATACTAAAAATATGCAAGAGGCAAAAGATCGTAAACATGATGCGTTTACATTTGAATATCACTTAATTGACTTATTGAAGATGTCAAATTTCTCGTTTGCAGAAAAACAAGCTCAAAAAATTGAAAACTACAAGTACTCATTTAATACTCGTGATTTTTTATTGAAAAATGGTTTGTATATTGCGATTATTTTAGTATTCATTTTCTTATGTATCATTACACCAATTAAGAAGAATGGTTTACAACTTTTTACTGTTAATAACATTTTAAGTATTATGCAACAAGCATCTCCAAGAATGTTCTTGGCATTAGGTGTATCTGGTTTAATTATGTTAGCTGGTACTGACTTGTCTGTTGGACGTATGGTTGGTATGGGTATGACAGCTGCAACAATTATTATGCACAATGGGCCTAACACGGGTTCAGTATTCGGTCATGTATTTGACTTCTCAACTATGCCGGTTGGCGGAAGAATTCTTTTAGCATTAGTTGTTTGTGTTGCGTTATGTACAATGTTTACAACGATTGCCGGTTTCTTTGCGGCTAAATTTAAAATGCACCCATTCATTTCCACAATGGCTAATATGTTAGTTATCTTTGGTTTGGTAACTTATTCAACAAAAGGTGTGTCTTTTGGTGGTATTGATCAATCTATCCCAGGAAAGATTATTCCTAAAGTTGGTGGCTTCCCAACAATTATTTTGTGGGCAGTAGCTGCAGTTGTGATTGTTTGGTTCATTTGGAATAAAACAAAATTTGGTAAAAACTTATATGCCGTAGGTGGAAACCCAGAAGCTGCTTCTGTATCTGGTATTTCAGTGTTTAAGGTTACTCTTGGTGCCTTTATGTTGGCAGGAATCTTATACGGATTTGGTTCTTGGTTAGAATGTATTCGTATGATTGGTTCTGGTTCAGCTGCGTATGGACAAGGATGGGAAATGGATGCAATCGCTGCCTGTGTAGTAGGTGGTGTATCATTTACTGGTGGTATCGGTAAAATTTCTGGTGTAGTAGTTGGTGTATTGATCTTTACTGCATTAACTTATTCATTGACAATTCTTGGTATCGATACTAACTTACAGTTCGTATTCTCAGGAATTATCATTCTTATCGCTGTAACTCTTGACTGCTTGAAATACGTACGTAAAAACTAATTAATTAAAAAATGATAAATATAGATGGACCCAGTAAGTTGGGTCCATTTTTATAAAAAGTGGTTAATTCCTTAAGGGACTTTAACCACTTAATTTTGTTTAGACTTTCTTTTTGATGCACACGGAATTAGTAACTGTTCACGATATTTTGTGACGGTTCTTCTTGAAATATGGATATTTTTTTTAGCTAATGCTTTTTTGATGCTTTCATCACTGAGTGGTTTCGTTTTGTTTTCGTTGTGAATCAAATTCATAATTCTATCTTTGATTTGTTCAGATGTGATTTCTTTAAATCCTGTATGACAGAATAAATGCTTGATTGGATAGTATTTATTGTTGAATTCAAAACCTTTTTGATTGATCGCTCTCGAAATAGTAGAGGCATGTAATCCACATTCTTTGGCTACCATTTCTAGAGTACAATAATTCAATGGACTATTTGAGATGAAGAAATCTTTTTGAATATGACACAGTGTATCCATGATTTGCAGTAGTGTCATATTTCTTTTTTGAACTGTATTAAGCAGTTGCTTAGCTTCGTTTCTTAGTTTTCTTAAATCTTTAGTAAGATGATTCATATCATCAAATTGAATGGAATAGTTCTGGTTGATCCATTCAAAATGAAATTTATCATCATATATAACTTTGATTTCTGCTTGTAAGACGGGCGCATCTGTAGAATAGTTTGCCGCAGGCTTGGGGTTAAGGGTTTGAATGAAATGAAATCCTTCTTCAAGCTCATCCAGTGTGAGCTCAGTTTTATGTATAATTTCATCATAATTGTGGGATGCAAGCTCTTCAAGAAAATCACATAAAATAGTCCCTGTTTCACTAGCGGGGTTTTCACTAAGTTCACATTGTACTTTTAATGATTCTTTTAAATTTCTACAAAAACATCCATATGGCTCTGTTCTTTGAAGAATGTAGATGGCCTGTTGTAGTTGTTTTTCGGAATAGCTAGCAAGGAATGGAGTCGTTTTGAAGTAACCGTTGGAATCTAAAAGGCTAATTAAATATTGATATAAATCTTCAGGTATTGTTTGATTTGTACTTTTAAGTTCAGCTTCAATTTTGTCATATAAACTTTGTGTAGTATGATCATACTCAAGGAATGCATCTGCGTCAGCAGTATATGTTAGAAATGGGTTTGTCTGTGCTTGCTTGTATAAGTATTCCTTTAAGCTTTTAGCATTATAGGATAGTATTTTAAGACTTTGTTCCTTTTGCGAATTAAAGGTTTGTTTAATTTTAAGTTCTGGTTTGATTGTGATATTTTGCTTCATGGATAAACTATATCATTCTTTTAAAAAAGTTGATAGAATTAAAGATAATAGTAATGAAAGGACGGATATTGATATGCGTGCAAAAATAGAATTGATTCGTGTTGATAATCGATTGGTTCATGGTCAAGTTGGGGTAACTTGGGTCAATGCGTTGAACATAGATACAATTGTAGTGGTAGATGATGAGACGGCTATCAATGTATTTTCACAAAAAATGATGAAGACAATTGCGAAAGCTAGCAATGTGGATATTCGTTTTTATTCGATTGCGGACTTCATGCAGGTCTTGCGACATAATGAAAGCAATCAAAGATTATTTGTGGTTGTAAGAGATATTCAAACGGTTTATGAAATGTTTAAAAATGGATTAACTCCACAAACTGTGAATATAGGTAATATTCATTATGGAAGAGGAAGAGTACCCTTTAATAAGAAAATGTATGTATCCGAAGTGGATGTAGATGAAATCAATGAATTAATAGATCAAGGTTTTAATCTTTATTATCAAGATGTGCCGGGAACTTTAGATGAAGTGATCGACAAGATTGATTTTGAGCGATTGAAAAGGGTGAGAAAATGACAAGTAAACAATTGGTGTACGAGGAAATTAAGCGGCGTACTTTAGAAAATAATATTGAGGAAAATGAAATATTTACGGCGAACGATTTAGCAACTTCTTTGAATTTGAGTCGAAATACAGTTTCGCAATATTTAAATGAAGGATTAAAAGATGAATCTATTGTAAAGGTGAATTCACGTCCCGTATACTTCTTTGATAAATCAGCTTTGATCAAGAAATGGAATGTTCGTTTTATGGGAAATGAATTTGCGTCTTTTGATTTATTGATGGCACAAAAGGAACATGATTTTGATCAATTGATTGGATATAATGGTTCCTTATCTTCGATTGTTGAACAGTGTAAAGCAGCCATGTGTTATCCGGATAATGGTTTACCTATCATGATTTATGGTCCTACTGGAACAGGTAAGACTTTGTTGGCAAATACGATGTACGACTATGCCTTGCATCAAGGTGTGATTGAATCAAATTCACGCTTTGTTTCGGTAAATTGCTCAGAATATGCGAATAACCCAGAATTATTAACTTCTAATCTTTTTGGACATGTTAAGGGTGCCTATACTTCGGCTGAAGAAGATCAAGATGGATTAATCAGTCTTGCGAATGGTGGTGTACTTTTTTTGGATGAGGTTCATTGCTTAAAGGCGGAATGCCAGGAAAAGTTGTTTCAATTCATGGATAAGGGGATTTATCATAAAGTAGGGGATAATGATAAGTGGTATAAGTCAAAGTGTCGTTTGATTTTTGCGACAACAGAAAATCCTCAGGATGCCTTGTTAAAGACATTGCTTCGAAGAATTCCAATCACAGTGAGTGTGCCTTCATTAAAGGATCGCCCATTATTGGAAAAAAGAGAGTTGATTTATCGCTTACTTGAACAGGAAGAGTCAAAGCTTGGAAAAGATATGTATATTTCAAATCTAGCTTATTCAACTTTTCTTGATTATGAGTTTAAGGGAAATATTGGTGAACTAAAAAACACCATTAAGGCGACTTGTGCAAAGGGATTGTTGAATCAGTCCTCTGATACTTTACAGATTCATTTGTTGGATCTTCCATCCTATTTTTTTGAAACAATCAAATCAATGCAGTTAAAGACGCATTCACGAGATAATGAGACTTTATTTTCTATACATGATTTAAAAGGAGAGTTAAAGCCGGTCATTCCTCTATTACAGTTTTATGCGAAATTATTGAATGCATTTGAAGGTGAAGAGGATTTTTCTAGGGTTGTTGATCAAAGTAAAGTATTGATTCAAAATTTTATTGATTATTTGTTCTTTAAACAAAAATACACGTTGGGAACAACGAACGAAGTATATTTATTGAAAATTGTGGATAAAATCTATTCAATTGTGATGAATAAATATGCGTTTGTAGTGCCGAATAGTAAGATCAAAATGTATTCTAAATTATTTATGGAGTATGGTAAAGATATAACGGATACGAAAATTTGGATTGCTTCACATTATGATTCGATTATGGCGTTTTCAACGCAAGTTCGACGCCAATTTCCTAGGGCTTACAGCATCGCTCAGGAAATTATTGAAAATATTGCTCTGAATTTAGATATTCAAATGGATGAATTCATGCAGGTTGTGATTACTTTGACAGTCGCAAACGACGATAAGATTGAACATAATGGAACGGTAGGATTGATTCTTTGTCACGGATATTCAACGGCATCAAGCATAGCGGACACGGTAAATCATATTTTGAATCAGCATGTGTTTGATGGAATGGATATGGAAGTGCAGATTTCCATCGATAAGATGTGTTTGATGGTGGATGACTATTTAAGGCGTAAAGCACCTGTAAAAGAATTGATGCTTCTTGTAGATATGGGAAGTTTAGAAGATATTTATGAAAGAATAAACCCTTTGTCTGATTGCAATATTGGAATAATAAATAATGTTTCTACAGCTTCTGCTTTAGAAGTGGGTAACTTGATGAAGCAACATATGCATGCTCGTCAAATTATTAAAACCATCAAAGAAAATTATGAGATGAGTTATCAATTTATTGAAAGTAAACAGAAGACTGAGGCTATATTGACAGTCTGTGCTACGGGATTTGGTTCAGCAAAGAAAATTGGAGAATTGTTAAAGAATTCTTTACCTAAATCAATACCTTTAGAAATTATTCCTTATGATTATCAATCGTTAGTTACACATGGTATAGAGGATAATATATTTTCAGAATATGATGTGAAAATGTTGATTGGTACATTGGATCCGAAGGTTCCTGGTGTTAAATATATGCCGATGGAAAATATTGTGACAAATGATGAAGTTCATTATTTACATGAATTAATTGGCAAATATTTATCAGATGACGAACTAAAAATGTTCAATGAAAATGTTGCCAAAAACTTTACTTTGGATAATATAGTAAATCATTTAACGATATTAAATCCTCAAAAAGTTATGGAGGATGTGGAAGAAATTGTATCTGAATTAGAAAAATTATTTAAGTGTTCATTGGATATTACGACAAAAGTAGGTGTGTATGTGCATTTGAGTTGTTTGATTGAAAGGTTAATTTTACGTCAAGGAATTACGGAATCAGAAGGGATGGAGGATTTTGCAAAGAAATATCCGGATTTGATTGAGAATATAAAGAATATTTTTAGTGGCGTGGAATATAGATATAGTGTCGAAATTCCAATTCCTGAAATTCGATATTTACTGAATTATTTTAATTTTGATGAATAAATCAATGAAAAGCGTGTTCGACAATAGTTGGCATGCTTTTTGCTGTTAAAAGAGTGAGAGGAGGCTGATATATATGCCGAATATACTTTTAACAAGAATCGATAATCGATTGGTTCATGGACAAGTAGGAGTTACATGGACAAAGACAATTGGAGCTAATCTTCTTCTTGTTGCGAACGATGAAACTAGCCAAGACAAGATTCAGCAGCAACTTATGAGTGTTACTGCAAAATCATCTGGTGTAGGAATTCGTTTTTTCTCACTTGAGAAAACAGCTGCGATAATTGGTCGTGCAGCACCGAATCAAAAAATATTTATTGTTGCAAAAACACCACAGGATGTAAGAACTCTAATTGATAAGGGTGTTCCTATTAAAGAAGTAAATGTTGGCAACATGCACTTTTCAGAAGGAAAACATCAGTTAACTAAAAAGGTATATGTGGATGACCAAGATATGGAAGATTTGAAATACATTTCTTCAAAAGGCGTGCATGTATATATTCAGGACGTTCCTGGAGACGTAAAAACAGAAATTTAGAAATTAGTAGAGGAGAGATATTATGCAGATTACATTAATGCAAGGTATCCTTTTAGCAATCATGACAATTATTGTTGGTCTTGATTTCTTCGTGGAAGCCTTCTTCGTGTTTAGACCTTTAATGGTATCTACATTTACAGGTATCATTTTAGGTGATGTTGTTTTAGGATTAAAAGTTGGTGCTTTGATTGAACTTGCCTTTGCGGGATTAACTCCTGCCGGAGGAACTCAGCCACCTAACCCTGTATTTGCCGGGTTGATGGGAACTGTATTGGCGTATACTACAGGTTGTCAACCATCAGCTGCTCTTGGCTTATGTTTACCATTCTCATTCTTAGGACAATATTTAATTTTGTTCTATTATTCAGCTTTTTCATTCTTCATGGGAAAAGCAGACAAGGCTGCTTCTGAAGCAGATATGGGTGCGATTGCGAAAATTAACTTAACGACAATGGCAATCGTTTCTATTTCTTATGGTGTTGTAGCTTTCTTGTGTACATATGTTGCCCAAGAACCAATGAAGATGTTTGTTAATTCTTTACCAGAAGTCATTACTCACGGTTTAGAAGTTGCTGGTGGTATTTTACCAGCCGTTGGATTTGGTATGTTGTTACGTGTAATGATGAAAACAAAATACACACCATACTTTATTGCTGGTTTCTTAATGGCAAGCTTCTGCGATATGCCTAACCTATTGCCAGTTGCTTTATTAGGTACAGTTTTTGCATTAATTGATTTCTTTGGTGCAAAACAACGCAAACAAGATATAGAAGAAGCTTTACAAAATGCTTCAATTGACAGCTTTGGAGGTGACGATAATGTCGGAATCTAAAAAATTAACTAAACACGATATTACCATGCTAGGTATTCGTTCTTCATTCTTACAAGCTTCATTTAACTATGAACGTATGCAAGCTTGTGGGTTCTTATGGTCAATGTTACCGGTATTGAAAAAGATTCATGGAGACGATAAAGAAGCGTTGTCATTAGCAATGACAGATAACTTGGAATTCATTAATACACACCCTAACTTAGTTGGATTCTTAATGGGATTGATGATGTCATTAGAAGAAGGTGGTGCAGATCACGATACTATTAAAGGTTTGAAATTAGCGTTATTCGGACCAATCGCTGGTATCGGGGATGCGATTTTCTGGTTTACAATTTTACCAATCGTTGCCGGAATCTCTTGTTCATTTGCTTCTCAAGGATCAATTCTTGGACCAATCATTTTCTTCTTAGTATATTTAGCAATTTGGATCTTACGTATTGTGTGGACACACTTAGGATATAACTTAGGTACAAAATCAATTGATATTATTACTGAAAACTCAGATACAATTGCCAATGCAGCAACTATCTTAGGTATTACAGTAATTGGAGCTTTGATTGCTTCTTATGTATCCATTAACTTATTGCCAGTTATCGAAGTTGATGGTGGAATCAAAGTTGCAGTACAAACTGAATTCTTTGATAAAATTTTCCCTAACTTCTTGCCAATGTGTGTAACATTATTGTGCTTCTGGTTGTTGAAGAAAAAACAAGTCAGTCCAATCGTATTAATTGTAGCAATCATCGTATTGTCAATTGTAGCGTCAGCTGTTGGATTACTATAATAAAGAAAAAAACTCTTAGTTTTCGCTAAGAGTTTTCAGATTGTTGACAAAAGCCTATACCTTTTCGTAAGGGCATAGGCTTTTTATT
>NZ_JAJDMK010000357.1:0-240 GCF_020593575.1 Holdemanella sp. DFI.5.55 | reverse complement strand
ACCTTCGCCAAACAGTGCCATGCAGATCACCAAAATGTCTTGGAGCGATTTGATGCATGACCTGGGATTTAGTTATGATGCCAAGAAAAACATTGCGCAAAATGGTAAAAAGGGAGCCAGCAAGCATCTCGGTGCCAAGCAGTCCATTCGTTTAGCAGACCCGCAGACATGTGAGCAGGTCGTAAATGAGGCCTTAGAACTTATGCGTCGCGAAAAGCTCTATAATGTAAAGGATTTTCG
>NZ_JAJDMK010000356.1:0-240 GCF_020593575.1 Holdemanella sp. DFI.5.55 | reverse complement strand
GATATCAACTCCGAACTATTTCTACATATATTATATATTTTTAATACGCATTATACAACACAAAAAGTGGCTTTCATCTCCACAGCAAGCTATGGAGTTTTCGCCACTTAAATATAACTGGGTGATTTATTTTGTGTTTATAAAACAATTTTTTAAAAATTTACCGGATTTAATAATGTTTTCATATTGGATCTTTATAATAAAAATTGGCTACTGGATGTGGTTGGTGGTTGCCTCTTG
>NZ_JAJDMK010000355.1:0-241 GCF_020593575.1 Holdemanella sp. DFI.5.55 | reverse complement strand
ATTAAAATTTCGTCAATTTTCGCAATCCAGAAATCAATGCAAGTAAAAATAGCGCCGTCAAACAGCTGACGTCACGTCTGAATTTGAAAATGAGCAACTCGTATTATTTATCCGTTCAAATAAAACTTAGTTTATTCTAACACATCCTAGAAGGCATTAGTAGTAAGTCGTTTTTGGAAAAATAAAAAGCACGGCTGAGTACCGTGCCATGATTGATTTAATCTTCTTGGGGCAGCTTGGC
>NZ_JAJDMK010000354.1:0-241 GCF_020593575.1 Holdemanella sp. DFI.5.55 | reverse complement strand
GTCAGAGACGGGGGACGCTTGGCAGCAACGATCTATTTTACCGGTGGGACGATCGGTCAGATTCATCACATCGACTGGTACGATCAGACTGGCAGCCTGACTTTACGCAATACTTATGACATTCGGGGCTTTAAGGCTGTTGACGAGTTCTTTGGTCAGGATGGTCATGAGTTCAATGCCCGCTACTATCGCCCCGATGGTCAGCTGTATCTGGAACGCTACTTTGTCAAATCGGTCCAGA
>NZ_JAJDMK010000353.1:0-242 GCF_020593575.1 Holdemanella sp. DFI.5.55 | reverse complement strand
ATCTGATTAGTGAGGCAATCACTTTTGGATGGCCTTTTTTGATGTCTTTGATAAATTGAATTGGTACCGACGATTTTATATTTTCGTAAAATGGGTGCAGAAAATCTTAGCATTCGCGCAAGATTCGTCAGTTGCTCTGTGATGAGTTACGCCCGATTATGATTCAAATATTTTCGTAATGTTAAACTAAATAGCAACAGCATTAATTTACATTAACTAAAAATAATAGATCAAATTCGAAC
>NZ_JAJDMK010000352.1:0-242 GCF_020593575.1 Holdemanella sp. DFI.5.55 | reverse complement strand
CCCTCCTTTACGGCAGTTGTAAGGTTATTTTACCTTTTTGCCTCAGTGACGTCTAATTTGAAGACAGCCTAACACGAAATTTAAGAGATCTTAAAACAGCGTGGTGCAGAAAAACTCTGCACCACGCTGTCTAATGACGATTAAAGATTAATATGGATATTGGTAGCCGAATTCGTAAACCATTTCTGGTTCCTTACTGATGCGGTGATTGGTGTTTAATCCGTCAATCTGCTGCATTTCGG
>NZ_JAJDMK010000351.1:0-242 GCF_020593575.1 Holdemanella sp. DFI.5.55 | reverse complement strand
CCACTTCTGCATACATCATAAAACAATCCGTGTTATCAAGAAGTGTAACCAGTTCCTCGATACTTCCTGTATACTCTCCGAAATCCAATAAAGCTTCCACTTCCTCAATCGTGTTTCCTGATTCCTGTATTTTTTCAGCAAGATGATTCAATGCAAATAAACTTTCATATTCTCCGAAGCACTCCGTCAATCCGCAAATGTTGGATTCATAATCAGTAATAAAGATTTCCTCATAACGTGTA
>NZ_JAJDMK010000350.1:0-242 GCF_020593575.1 Holdemanella sp. DFI.5.55 | reverse complement strand
GATTATGGTGATGACGAGTCAATTGTCTTTGTTCATATAAATCAAAACGGTCAACGTTAGTAATGCCACCTTCCATCTTACGTGTAAGCTCAGTCGTTTTAGGGGTGATCAAGGCAACAGTATATCCATTGCTAAGAAGAAATTTAAGAAGCGCGACATGGTAATGCCCGGTATCTTCCATACCTAATAGAATTGATTTTTTAGAATACGGTTTAAGAGAGTTGATCAGAAAGTCAAATCCT
>NZ_JAJDMK010000349.1:0-243 GCF_020593575.1 Holdemanella sp. DFI.5.55 | reverse complement strand
AGCTAACTTAGCACGCATAATTACTTCATCATCTTCATTTTTTATTTTTAAATCATTACCGGACAATTCATAAGTATCATTTTCTGATGTCGTACCATTTGTCATCTTTACTTTTTTATCATTAGAAAATTCTAGTTTTGTTTTTGATTCCTTTTACCAGGGTTTCTTTTCCCTCTAGTAATTCTTTTACATTTGTTTTGGTGAGTTTTTTCTTTCTAAAATGTTCAGCTAAAGTGAAGGTAC
>NZ_JAJDMK010000348.1:0-243 GCF_020593575.1 Holdemanella sp. DFI.5.55 | reverse complement strand
ACGCGCTGCAGATTTTGTTGATTATTGAAGATTCAAAACGGCTAAAAGAGGTCAAAAAACGGCTTACCGCGAGCTATTCAAATGAAATCGCAATTCATGAGGCCGGCGATGGTTATTTAACGATCAACGCCGCAGCTGTCAATAAAGGGTGCGCTGCTCACTATCTGATTGAGCATGAATTGGCGGACTATGATCAGCTGGTCGCATTTGGTGATGATGAAAACGACCTGCCTATGCTCAAAA
>NZ_JAJDMK010000035.1:0-23325 GCF_020593575.1 Holdemanella sp. DFI.5.55 | reverse complement strand
CAATAAAAAGCCTATGCCCTTACGAAAAGGTATAGGCTTTTGTCAACAATCTGAAAGAAGTCAATTTGATTTGACTTCTTTATTTATTTGTTCAATTTGATATTTTAATGAATATACACGATTTACATATCCACTAAAATCTTTACCATTCCATTCATCTTGCGTTAAATACGCCTTTTCTCCATAAATATTATGCGTATCTATCGAATCTGAATCATTAATATTTGGAATACATACCATATAATATAAAATTTCTGAGGCATAATTCATTTGTACAATATATACAAATCGATCACTATTATTTTTTTGATTCGATTTTAAATAAGCCGAATAGACAATCTTCAGTTTATCAAGTCCAGGCGCCTTATCTTCTTTACCATCAATAGTATATATAGATTCTTGATTATCTTTTACATAATCTATAGCTGCATCTTTCCCATCCTGAATCAATGTTTTTGGAATGTCCTCTAATGCACTATAACGATTGGCAAGCCCCTTTACCACCACATCGGTTTCAACACTTTTTGGCTGATAATGATATTGATTGGCTAAAGCCTCATCATACGTTGCCGTTACATGAATCGTATCTCCATTTGATAAATCTGTATTCGGACTGACTTCATATTGAACAGAGTTCAAAAAATCCTGTGTTCTTTGATTTAGATCTCCCTGTTTAGCACTTACTGTCACACTCGCATTTCCATTTTCTCCAACATACGTATATTGCGCATTTGCCATAATATCAATTTCAACATTACGTAAAAAGAAGAAGTAAGCAATCAAAACAAGAATGCATATCATGCTTAATAAGCACATAAAATATATAGTTTTATTCTCTATCTTCTGTTTATCCATTGTAAAACTCCTAATCAAAATACTGTGCATTTTCAATAGCCCTTGAAATATACGACAACAAATCCACATCCACTTGATCTTGTATGATTTCTTTGGCATCATGAATACACGTTTCCATCATAGCCTGGTCTTTTTCAAAATCACCAAACACAAGACAAGGCATACCACTTTGTCTTATCCCTAAAATATCACCTGGACCGCGCATATGCAAATCATAATTGGATACTTCAAAGCCATCCTTTAATTCTTCCATCTTTTTTAAGCGTTCAATAGCCTGAGGATCACTCGATGCCGACAACAAGAAACAATACCCCTGTTTTTTATCACGTGCCACACGTCCTCTAAGCTGATGCAAAGTACTTAAGCCAAAACGATGCGCATCATAAATGACCATCACACTCGCATTGGCCACATCAATTCCAACTTCAATAACCGTTGTAGAAACAAGGATATCCAATTCATGTTTAGAAAACTTGTCCATCGTTTCTTCCTTTTCCTGACTTGTCATTTTTCCATGAAGCAAGCCAATGCGTATATCTTTTAATATCTTTGTCATGCCTTCATAAATTTCAAATACATTACGCATTTTAAATTCATCATTCTCTTCAATGGCAGGACACACGACATAACATTGTCTTCCTTCTTGAATAAATTTCAATACATCTTTTAAAACTGGCGACATACTTGAAGTTTTAAAATACTTTGTGACAACACTCTTTCTTCCTTTAGGCATTGTATGAATCGAACTAATATCCATATCTCCATATAAGAAATGCGCATACGTTCTAGGAATCGGTGTAGCTGACATCATTAGAAAATCAACACACTTTCCTTTTTCTAATAGAGACCTTCTTTGTTTCACACCAAAACGCTGTTGCTCATCCGCAATCACAAGGCCTAATTTATTAAAAATAACATTTTCTTGAAATAAAGCATGCGTTCCTACCACATTTAATATTTCTCCATTCTCAAGTTTCGTTAAAATTTCTTTCTTTTCCTTAGTCGGTAAACTAGAAACATATAAAGTCGCATCTAAACCTAATTTATGCATATTATCTACATGTTGGCGAGCTAAGATTTCGGTTGGTGCCAACAAAGCCGATTGATATTCAGCTAGCTGATTGGCATACATGCTAATTTGAGCAACAATTGTCTTACCACATCCAACATCTCCTTGAACAAGGCGAAACATGACATTTGTACTCTTTAAATCATATAGAATATCGTCAATACTTGAAAGCTGATCCTTCGTTAACTCAAAAGGAAGACCTGAAATCCATTTCTTTACTGTTGCCATAGAAAATTTCTTAGCTTTTTTTATTTCCTTCTTTTCATGCATCGACTGCATTACGCATTGAAAACATAGAAACTCTTCATACTTCAATGTACGAATTGCGGCATGCAGTTGCTTTTCATTCTCTGGAAAGTGAATCCATTTATAAGCCGTAGATATATCTAACAACTTATACTTTTCAATATACCTTTGTGGTACTCTTTGAGGTAAAACATCCACATGTTTAAGGGCCTCTTTCATAATGGCCTGTATATCTGATTGCTTCAAACCTTCAATCAATGGATATACTGGATGTAAGCCTAATTGTTGATCTAAAGGTTTAAAATTATAAGTAGAAGCTACCACATTATTATTCCCTTGATATTGTCCATAAATCGTTATCATCTTGCCAAAACCAAATTGAGATGGCCATGGACGATTGAATAAAGTAATGTTTAATTCTTCGTTCCATGACAAGACTTTAAACTTAGTCATCGAACGATTCTTAGATAAACGAATCACTCTTGCGGTTGAACAAATCAAGCCTTGGAATACAACATTTTCCTTTTCATTCCATTGCGAATAGGGCAATGTTTGAACCGTATCATAACGCAAAGGATAATATTTCAATAGATCCTCGACAGTTAAGATATTCATCTTTACTAAAAGACCAAGTCTTCGACTGGTAATTTTCAATTCATTAATCTGCATCTAAAAGACTTCCTACATAAGAAACATAATTCAATTCAAGAATGCAATAGAAAAAGCCCATTAAAAAATTCACAAACAAATAAGTAAACATAGCTGCAAGACTCGACTTAAAGCTAACTCCCAAGAATAAATACATCATCCAAGATATCATAGGATTACCCATATACATAGATCCAACTAAAATACTTTGGGCATTAAAGCCCTGTGCTGCACTAAATAAACCTCCAGACATTGTATCAAACACAACAATACAGATTAGTAATGTACAATACCAGTTCAACATAGATTTCTGGTGTTTTTTTAGTGCAAAAGGAATAAATTCCTTTAAGTTTTTATCGTGAATCAATCCATAATAGAAAATCAACTGGAATGGCACCATCATAACTAAGCAGAATGCACTAATAAGTTGTAACACTAACATTAAGCTTGTATTATTTGTGCAAACATTCACTAGATTTGTAAGAATTCCACTCACAATTAAAATATAAATACCTTGTAGCACTAATACTTTCAAAATTGCAGATGCGCAAAAATTTTGTTTCTTCCATATCTTTGTGCAAATAAAATAGAAACCTAAACTCGACAATAAACTTAATACGACTTCTAGACTTTGTCTAAGATATACATTCATACCTAAGGCACTCATCATTAAATAGACAATGTTATAAACAAAGCATAAGATCAAAGTTAATACGATTGTTTTATATATACTTCTAAAATGTAGTTTTGACATTATTTTTTTCATGCAAAAATCTCCTTTTTTGGTAAGATACAATTATTCTAGTCCTTTGTCCAAATACAAATTCATTCAAATGACCAGAAACACATCCACAAATATGTATCTGTGCTATAATATTAACAAATTTATGGAGGAAATGTATATGAATTCAAAAATTAAACGAATTATTAACTTCTCAACTGCCTTTGGACCAAGTGGCATGGAAGATGAAGTATCTTCATTAGCCATGGAAGATGTCAAGGATATTTGTGAAGTTCATGATGATACAATGCGTAATACGTATATGCACTTTAAACAAGACAAAGAACATGAAACAACGATTCTTTTGGATGCACATGCCGATGAAGTCGGTTTTATTGTGCAAGCCATCAAACCAAATGGTACAATTCGCTTTTTACCATTAGGTGGATGGGATCCAAAAAACATTGTATCTGGCGAAGTCTGGATTCTTAATGATAAAGGTGAAAAGATTTCGGGTATTGTCGCAAGTCAACCGGTTCATTTCTTATCTGAAGAAAAGCGTAATGGAAAAGTAGATTTTGATGATTTAGTAATCGATGTAGGCGCAACAAGTTCTCAAGAAGTAAAAGAAGAATTTCATATATCTGTAGGTAACTTCATGTGTCCTGCAGTTACATGTAAATATGATGAAGCACATAAGATTTTCTTAGGAAAAGCCTTTGATTGTCGTATAGGCTGTGCAGCCGTAATGGATGTACTACACCAATTAAAAGATGTAAGCCACAACATTGAAGCCACATTAACAACACAAGAAGAAGTCGGCGAAAGAGGCATGGACACAGCAATCAAAAACTTAAATCCTAACATTGCGATTTGTTTTGAAGGATGCCCAAGTGATGATACATTTGAACAAGACTACATGATTCAGTCTGCCTTGAAAAAAGGGCCAATGTTACGTTGGTTTGACCGTTCTTATATCACAAGCCCTCGTTTTATGCGTTATGCGATTGATTTGGCACATGAAAAAAATATTCCTGTACAGGAAAGTGTAAGAAAAGGTGGAGGAACCAATGCAGGAATTACTCACCGCTATAACATTCCAACCATCATTATCGGTATTCCCGTTCGTTTTGCACACGCTTCATTTGGAATCTGTTCTGAAGAAGATTATGATAATGCTGTAAAACTTGCGGTTGAAATCATCACAAACATCGATGCTCAAACTATTCGAGGATTCTAGTATGGAAAAAATTGCCGTCGTAACGGATACAGGTTCCAATCTATCTTTTGAACAGGCAAAAGAATTAGGTATTTACCTGCTTCCCTTACAAATCACAATTGACAAAACAACATACCAAGATACATTAGAAATTTCAACACAAGATATTTATAAAGAATTAGCCAAGGGGAAAATGCCAAAAACAAGCATGGCAACCTATCAAAAAATCTATAATTTATTTGAAAAACTAAAAAAAGAATACGATACTGTATTTGCGATTCCATTGACAAATGGATTATCTACAAACGCTTCAACCATGCAAAGTATTGCACGAGAATTAGAAATGAATGTCCATGTGATTGATATGTATTCAACTTGTGAATTAGAAAAACATGTTGCGATTTGGATCAAGCAATTAGTCGACGCAAACAAACCATCTGAAGAAATATTAGAGATTATTCGACCGGCAATCTATGAATCCAACTCATTGATCTTAGTCAAGGATTTACAACACCTAAAACGCGGTGGAAGATTAACCCCAATGGTTGCAGCTCTTGCAGGTTTGTTAAAGATTTATCCTATCTTGCACTTAAATAAAAACACAGAAGGCAGAATCGATGTATTAAATAAGGTTCGCACAGAAAAAAGAGCTGACACCTATGCGATTGATAAAGTCATTGACGATATTGATATAGAACATACAAATATCTATATTATTCACTCAGATTTTTTAGAGGGTGCCAACCATTTTAAAAAATGTTTTATCGAAAAGGGTGTACCTGAAGAAAATATTCATATAAACTATATTAGTTCCGTAATCGCCGTACATACTGGTCTTGGTTGTATCGCATTACAATATATAAGAAAGGAAAACTAAAAACATGGAAACCAAAAATATTTTAATCACAATGAAAAACGGAGATCAAATCAAAGCTGAGTTGTATCCAGAGATTGCTCCTGAAACTGTTGAAAACTTTTTGAATCTAATCGAAAAAAAATTCTATAACGGATTAACTTTCCACCGTGTTATTAAAGGATTTATGATTCAAGGTGGATGCCCAATTGGAAACGGAACTGGTGGCCCAGGTTATACAATTCATGGAGAATTCGCTTCAAATGGATTTAAAAACGATTTAAAACACACTCGTGGTGTTTTATCTATGGCTCGTGCTATGGATCCAAATAGTGCAGGAAGTCAATTCTTCATTATGCACCAGGATTCACCTCATTTAGATGGTGAATATGCTGCGTTTGGTAAAGTTATTGAAGGTATGGAAAATGTAGATAAAATCGCAAAGACACCTACTACTTTCAATGATCGTCCAAGAAATCCTCAAGTGATTGATACAATCACAATTGTTGACTAATGACGTTGCAACAATTGCGCTACGTGATCCAGATCGTTGAATCTGGATCTTTTAATTCCGCAGCCAAAGCCTTATTTATTTCACAACCATCTCTTTCGAAATCCATTCATGATTTAGAAGAAGAAATGTCCATCTGCTTATTTGTTCGAACAAATAAAGGTATTCTTCTCTCTGAACAAGGAGAAAAATTTCTAGGCTATGCTAGACAAGTCATAGAACAAGCTAACTTACTTGAAGAACAATATAAAAACACATTCCCTGCAAGAACTGTATTTGCGATTTCAAGTCAACACTATGCCTTTGTGGTAAATGCGTTTGTTGCCTTAGTCAAAGAATACAATCAAAGTGAATATGAATTTTCTTTAAGAGAGCAAAGAACATACGATATTATCGAAGATGTAAAGAACCATCGAAGTCAATTAGGCATTCTGTATCTTTCACATTTCAATCGTGAAGTCATTCAAAGTATCTTAAAAAAAGAACATCTTACATTCACCAAATTATTTGAAGCCAAACCCCATGTATTTGTTTCTAAGACAAATCCTTTATCCCATAAAAAAACAGTAAAAATGGAAGATTTAAAGAACTATCCCCGTCTAACTTATGAACAAGGAATCAATAATTCCTTCTACTTTTCCGAAGAATTACACAGTACTCAGCCATCTAAAAAGAGTATTGTTGTTTCGGATCGCGCCACATTATTCAACTTATTGATTGGACTAAACGGATATACGATTTCTTCAGGTATCTTAAGCACAGATTTAAACGGAGACAACATTGTATCCATTCCACTTGATAGTGATGAAGTTATGGAAATAGGCTATATTAGTGATGGAGTTTTATCCAACATGTCAAAAAACTATCTAAATCATCTAATTCAATACATTGAAAAGACCAACTGAAATTGGTCTTTTATTATAGTTTTTAACTATAACAAGCTAAAGAATATTTCAATTATTCTATATACTATAAATATGATAGACTTAACACACACGAAAGTTGAGGAATTTATTATGACAGTTCAAACACCTTATAGATATGATGTAGTTGGAAGTTTTTTAAGACCTGAAAAACTAAAACAAGCCCGTAAAGATTATGAGTCTAAAAAAATTTCAAGAGAGGAATTGACACAAATCGAAGATGAGTGCATTACAGATTTAGTTCAAAAAGAAAAGGCAGCCGGCCTACACGTCATCACAGATGGTGAATTCAGACGTGCTACATGGCACTTAGACTTTATGTGGGGATTTGATGGCGTATCTCATACACCAACGAAAACAGGCCTTCCCTTCCATGGAGAAGCCGCTATGGTTGATGATACATATATCACTGGAAAAGTTGGTGTGAGTGGTACACATCCTTTTGTAGAGCATTTCAAGTTTTTAACTCAATTCGAAGACGAAAATACGATTGCCAAACAAACCATTCCTGCTCCAGCACAATTTTTGGAACAAATGATTCTTCCTTTTGCACTAGAAAACACTAAAAAATATTATGAAGATACTGAAGAATTGGTTCAAGACATTGCGAATGGGTATAAAGTTGTCATTCAACAATTATATGATGCAGGATGTCGATGCATTCAATTCGATGATTGTTCATGGGGCATGTTGGTGGATGAAAAAGCGCCATTATTTTTCCAAACAGATCAAGAAGGTTTGTTAAAAGTTCAAGAATTATTCTTACGTATCAACAATCTTGCGATTGAAGGAAAACCTGAAGATCTTACAATTAACACACACGTATGCCGTGGTAACTTCCACTCTACATATGCATCTAGTGGTGCTTATGATGCTGTCGCAAAAACATTATTTGCGAAAGAAAACGTGCATGCCTATTTCTTAGAATTTGATGATGCTCGTTCTGGTGGATTTGAACCATTAAAAGAGGTTACAGCTGATAAAAAAGTCGTACTTGGTTTAGTTACTACAAAATTAGCCAAATTAGAAGACAAAGAAACAGTAATTGCCCGTATTAAAGAAGCTAGCAAATATGTCTCTTTAGAAAATTTGTGTCTAAGTCCACAATGTGGTTTCGCCTCATGTGAAATAGGAAATAAATTAACTGAAGAGCAACAGTGGGCTAAAGTTAGATTGATTAAAGAAATTGCTGAAGAAGTATGGGGATAGAAAAAAGTTTGGATTAATTTCCAAACTTTTTCTTTTTGTGATTTATTTTTTTAAAAATCATTTTTACCCAATTTGATACAAGCGTTAGTATAAAAGGAATCAGACATACATTTAAAATCACATAGATAATTTCATACCATTGTAAGTGAACAATATAGAAAAAGTTCTTACATAAAATGATTGAACCGGCAAATATTACTGACATGATTGTAACCAATATTTTTCTTAGCATTGTCATTGGCACACATACTCGTATCAACACCATAAGTGCATTGACTCCGGCAAGAATTGTACACATTGTTGAATATTCATTAGGTGAAATATAAACAAAATGGCCTAAGATTGAAACACCAATTACACTACAAATTACACATATGGCTCCTGGCAATGCTTTAGATATAACATTTCTTAAGAAATTTTCTTTTACAATATTTCCGTTTGGTTCAAGCGTTAATATAAAGCTAGGAATTCCAGTTGCCAAGGCAGAAATCAAAGTCAATTGAATAGGTTTAAACGGATAGTTTTTTAAACATACAAGTGTTAATAAAGAAAGTCCAATTGAGAAGATTGTCTTCACCAAAAATAAAGAGGCTGTTCTTTGAATGTTATTAATAACACAACGTCCTTGATATAAAATAACAGGTAATGTATTCATTTGGTTTTCTAATAAAACTAGGCTCGCCACACTTTTACATGCTTGTGAACCCGAACCCATCGCAATAGAACAATCTGCTTCCTTTAATGCCATAACATCATTTACACCATCACCCGTCATTGCGACAGTTTTATTTCTTCTTTTTAAAGCTAACACAAGTTCCTTTTTTTGTTCTGGAGTAACACGTCCAAAAATCGAATACGAATCTACAACCATTTCTACATCCTTTATAGTAGACATATCAATACTTTTTGATGTAAAACCTGCTTTTCTCACTAAAGCTTCCACTGTTCTAGGATCATCTCCTGAAATAATTTTTATATCCACGCCTTGTTTTTTAAAGAAATTTAAAGTATCTTTGGCATCTGGCCTTAATTCATCACGAAGGCAAATATAAGCCAAAACAGCATTATCTTTCATCAAAACAACTACACGCATAGCTTGAGACGTATAGTCTTCAATATGTTTTTCTACATCCAAATCTATTTCTTTGGCAATATATGAATACGCTCCTAATTTATATTCTCCATCTTCAAATGTCACGCTCGAATATTTTCTTTGACTTGAAAACGGCAAATAGGATACAACTTTCTTATAATTTCTTGCCTTAAAATAGTTTCTTATCGCTATAGCTGTCGCATTGTCATCTGGTAAAGCCTGCATCATATCGCCTAGAATTCCGTCGACATTTTCAATTTTTTCAACATGACAAACACTTAGTTTTCCTTGAGTCAATGTACCGGTCTTATCTAAACACAGTGTATCTGTCCTAGCTAAAGTTTCGATACAATATAGTTCCTGTACTAAAACCTTTTGTTTACCAAGCTTATAAGCACTGATTGCCAATGCAACACTAGTTAAAAAGACAAGTCCTTCGGGAATCATGCCTACAACGCCAGCCACAGTATTTAAGGTTGCAGTTGTATAATTTGTTTTAATAAGCTGCTTAATGAACAAAACACATCCCAATGGAATTAAAATATATGTACACCATTTTATAATCCAATCAATTGAATCTCGTAACTGACTCGGATAACGTTTAAAACGCTTAGCATGTTTTAAAATCGAATACGCATATGTATCTTGTCCTACTTTGTCTACGTGCATCCAACATTTTCCTGAAATCACAAAGCTTCCACTAAGTAATGATGAATTTTCTTGTTTATATACCGCATCACTTTCACCCGTCAACATGGATTCATCGCATTCAATGTTTCCAGATATAATATGACCATCAAAACTGATTTCATCGCCAGCATATAATACGAGAATATCGTTGACTTTCACTTCTTCAACGCTTAATTCCAGTTCAGTATTATTTCGAATCACATGAATCTTTGTCTGATTTAATAAAGAAAGCTTATCCAACATATGTTTTGAACGAATTTCCTGGAACAATCCAATCACCATATTTAAAATGACCGTAATCATAAAGAGCATATTACGATAAGATCCCGTAAAGAATACAAATATAGCTAGAACAACGTTAATTCCATTAAACAAAGTAAACACGTGTTGTTTAATTATTTCTTTATAGCTTTTCGATAAATTATTTGGGTTATGCATATATTTATTATACTACATTTTAAAATATGAAATTATTAAGATTCTATTAAAAATGATACGACAATAGCCGTATCATTCAAAAGATTCTAGTGGTGTATCCGCAAGCGCAACAGCTTGGGCATAAGATGTAATTGCCAAGTTGGATTCAATAGCTTTTTGTAGGCAGAACATCAATAATCTTGTATCAAATGCCTGCAAGTCTTTATCAAAGTTAATAGCCGGATATTTTGATAAATGCTCTAATAATGTATCTACGTTTTCTTTTGTATGTTTTGTAGAAATACCAGTCACAACAACATTTTCTTGTTTAACAGCCTTTAAGCCATTCAACAATGCTACATACGGTTTATCTGGTCTTTGTACAAGCATCACCTTATTTTTAGGGGATGAAGCCAGTCTTAATGTCCATACACTCTTGCAGCTCACAACAATTTGCGTACAATTTTTATCATTCGCAAACAAATCAATTGTTTCTAATAATTTGTCATACGTATCTTCTACTTCTTTACAATCATCAAATACCAACGCTGAATATTCCATCTTTATACCTATCCTTTCAAATCTTCTGGCAAAGTTATTTTTTTATTTGTGAAACTTGATAATACCACTTTTACTCTCGCCTTAGAAAACCACTCTACAAGCTGAGCATCGTCTGTTGCCTGCACTTGTTTATTCCTTGCAAGTCGGTGACACTCCTTAATTAAATTCGTTTTAAAACATTGCGGTGTCTGAGCATGATATACAAGCTTTCTTTCTAATGATTCCTTTACATAACCATCCACAACAATCTTTGTCGTATCCACACTAGGTACCATTAATAAACAGGCATCCTCTGTTTCTAAAGAGTGTTTCAAATCTAAAATCCACTTTTTTTCAACAAAAGGTCTAGCCCCATCATGAATCATAACATAATCTTGATCTACGATTTGTAATCCGTTGTATACACTATCTTGTCGTGTTTGTCCTCCTGTTACAACTTGGATTCGAGAATCATATAAATAGTTTTCAATAACATAGTCCTTTTCATAATCCGCACAAACTAAAACGACCTGTTTACAATCTTCATCTGATAAAAAAACAGACAGACTCTTATTCAGTACAGTTTGTCCATTTTCAAAAGTATAAAATACTTTATTATAATCTAAATTCGTTCGACTGCCTCTTCCAGCAGCTAAAACAATCACGCTATAGTTCATGGATTCATTATATCAAATTTTCTTAACAATTGATAAAAAAATTGGAAGATTAAACGACCATATAAAAATAGTTGGGGGTTTAGATCTGCTTTAAGATTACATAGGGCAGTGTGATAGGCAGCTAAAAATTCGCTCCAAAGTATTTTGGAGCTTTTTTAGCACCTGTAGCTATGCACTTGTTGATTTTCAAGAGGATTAATATACGTTATTATAGAATTATAAGATTGTTGTTGTACATTTATGTTCTTCATTCAGATATAAATGTCTTCCAGGATTACATGAATGAAACTCGAATTATTATGTTTTGAAACAAGCCTTTAATTACTGTTGTATAGTTTCAAAAGACACAGGAGTAATTACTGTAGAACAGAAAAGAATCAACAATGCATTGTTGCAGAATCATATCGCAATCATCAAATTGGTTACGAAAGCAGCCAGTGGCTATCAAAGCTGGGAGTGATTCAGAAATGGATGTATGCTGATCTTAGGAAAGTCATCGATTTTGAAATCGACAAGGATGATGGAAGCATTAAAATGGTTGAAAAAATGGACCCAGACAGCTAAATGTTGTCTGAGCCCAATATCAGCTATAAACTGTTTTGGGGTATATGCCGCTCCTTAAATTCTTGGAGAGCAAATTCACCTAACCCCATCCAAATTTATTGCACCGATTAAACTTCCAATTCAATTACCTCTTGTTCTTTCAAAGATTTTTTCATATCAATAAGCCTTTGGTTTCTTGAACCACGAAATGCCAATGTGATATCTTTTTCTTCTTCTTTAAATGGACCATCCACTAAAACATCCAATAACGACAACATTTCATCCGTTACTTCACAATGTTTTCGTCCACCATCCAACAAGTCTTGATCTAAAACAAAGCCTGTAAAAGACCAAATATTCTTTTCTGGTAATTCGTCACGAACACGACGAAGCAATTTAACTAATTCTCTTTGATTCTCCGGCTCAAAAGGCTCTCCACCAAGTAATGTCAAACCTGAAATATGGCTTGGTTTTAAAGCATCAATAACCTCATCTTCTGTTTCCTTTGTATAAGGCTTACCATAATCAAAGTTCCATGTTTCTGGCTGGAAACAATTTTTACAATGATTTGTACATCCCGATACAAATAGTGTCACACGCACCCCTTTACCGTTCGCAATATCGTTTTTCTTTATATTTCCAAAATACATAAATACCTCCTAAAAAAGAGCTAGAAACTAGCTCTTATAAGTGTAGTACTCTTTCTTTGATTTCTTGTGTTCGTCCTTGATTCCAGAACTGTGTACCGATATATCCACAAGTACGACGAGCCACATTCATTTTTTCTTGGTCACGATTTCCACAATTTGGACATTCCCAAACTAATTTATGGTTTTCATCTTCCACAATCTTGATTTCTCCTGTATATCCACATACTTGGCAATAATCTGATTTTGTGTTCAACTCTGCATACATAATATGATTATAAATATGTTTCATAATTGCCAAAACAGCTTCAATGTTATTTTCCATATTTGGAACTTCTACATAGCTAATGGCTCCACCTGGAGAAAGTTTTTGGAACTGTGATTCAAATGTTAATTTAGTAAACGCATCAATTTCTTCTGTTACATGAACATGATAGCTATTTGTGATATAGTTCTTATCCGTTACATGTGGAATAATTCCAAAACGCTCTTGTAGATGTTTAGAGAACTTAAATGTAGTTGACTCCATAGGAGTTCCATATAATGAGAAGTCAATATTTTCTTCTGCCTTCCATTTAGCACAAGCATCATTTAGATACTGCATAACTTTCAATCCAAATGAAGTTCCTGGCTCTTCAGTATGAGGGTGTCCAGTCATATAATATACACATTCACATAATCCAGCATATCCCAAAGAAATTGTAGAATATCCACCAAATAATAATTTGTCGATTGGCTCTCCTTTTTTCAAACGCGCCAATGCACCATTTTGCCATAAAATAGGAGCTACATCACTTGGTGTACCTAATAATCTTTCATGGCGACACATCAATGCCTTTTTACACAACGCCAATCTTTCATCCATGATTCTCCAGAATGCTTCTTCATCCTGTTTACTTGAACAAGCTACATCAACTAAGTTCAAAGTAACAACACCTTGGTTGAATCGGCCATAGTATTTTGGTTTACCATTTTCATCTAAATACGTAGTTAAGAATGAACGACATCCCATACACGGATAACAATGCCCTTCTCCATTCGCATCTACTTTTAATTCCAACATTTTCTTTTCAGAAATATAATCTGGAACCATACGCTTAGCTGTACATCTAGCCGCTAATTCTGTCAAATGCCAATATTTAGAATCTTCTTCAATGTTGTTTTCTTCAAGAACATAAATCAATTTAGGGAAAGCCGGCGTAATCCAGATACCTTTTTCATTTTTAACTCCCTTGATTCTTTGTTTCAACATTTCTTCAATAATCATAGCTAAGTCATCACGAGTCTGTCCTTCAGGCACTTCATTTAAATACATGAAGACAGTCACAAATGGAGCTTGACCATTTGTCGTCATCAATGTGATAACCTGGTATTGAATCATCTGTACACCTTTTTCAATTTCTTTACGAACACGCATTTCTGCCATTTTATTAACTGTATCTTCAGATGAATCTAGATTCAATGATTCTAATTCTTCTTTTACTTCACGACGTGCTTTTTCTCTTGAAACCTGTACAAATGGAGCTAAGTGAGAAAGTGTAATACTTTGCCCTCCATATTGTGAACTAGCAACTTGCGCAATTATTTGTGTAGCTACGTTACATGCTGTAGAGAAACTATGTGGTTTTTCAATCATTGTTTCAGAGATAACTGTACCATTTTGAAGCATGTCCTCTAAATTTACTAAACAACAGTTGTGCATGTGTTGTGCAAAGTAATCTGAATCATGGAAATGAATAACACCTTTTTCATGGGCCTCCATAACATCTTGAGGTAACAAGAAACGTTTTGTGATATCCTTTGAAACTTCTCCAGCCATATAATCACGCTGAACACTGTTTACTAATGGATTTTTATTTGAGTTTTCTTGTTTAACTTCTTCATTATTTCGCTCCAGCAAAGACATGATCTGCTTATCTGTTGAATTTGCCTTACGAATTAAAGCACGTTCATAACGATATGTGATATAGTTGTGAGCTACCGCAAAACAACGATGTTCCATCAATTCTCCCTCAACCATATCTTGAATTTCTTCCACATTTGGGCTTCTCTTCAAGTTTTCACATTTATCGATAACACTTTGCGTAACAGAATGAATCAATTCATCTGTCATTTGATTGTGTGTTGTAGCTTTACTTGCTTTTTTGATTGCATTTTCAATCTTTGATGCATCAAAAACGACTTCTTCTCCACTTCTTTTAATTACATTCATATTAATCCTCCTAAAATAGTTGAACCTTCAACTATTTTTGTATACATCTAGTATACTAATAAATTTTTCTAAAACAAGTCTTTACATTCATACGAAATAATGCTTGACCTTTATGTAAAGGAAACCAGTTTTTTTATTTTTTTAAAGTCCGCTAATTTGTGTAAATATTTTAATTTCCAACCATTTTTGTGCAACCTCATTTATCATTAAAATAATATGAATATTGACACTTATTGTGTCAATTTAAATAAATTATGATAATTAATGTTAAATTCACATATACTTGATACAATAAAAGAAAGATGCAAAAAGGAGGTCACTATGGACTATAAAATCAAAGGCGATTCAGATTGCCCTATCGTTGAAATCAATCTACAGAATAATGAAACGGTAAAAATCGAAAGAGGCTCTATGGCCTATATGTCAAACGTTGTGATTGAAGGTAAAATGAACAGTAACAAAAAAGGTATTAGCGGCGTATTAGGCGCCTTAGGACGAAGCCTTACCAGTGGCGAAAGTATGTTTATTACAGAGGCTACCGGAACAAGTCACGACGGATTACTTGGTATTGCACCTTCTATTCCAGGAAAAATCACATGTTTAGAGGTTACACCAGCATGTCACTACTATTTAAATAATGGTGCTTTTTTGGCATGTGATAACACTGTTAGCTACGAAATGAAAACACAAAGCGTTGGAAAAGCATTACTTGGTGGAACCGGTGGATTCTTTGTCATGCATACATCTGGACAAGGCGACCTATTGATCAATGCATATGGTGACATTATGGAAATCAATGTAGATGCAGATCATCCAATCACAATTGATAATGAACACGTTATCGCATGGGACGATTCTTTAGATTATGAAATCAAAATTGCATCCGGGACATTTGGATTCACAACAGGTGAAGGTTTAGTGAATGAGTTCCACGGAAACGGAAAAGTGTACATCCAATCTCGTAACCTACATTCATTAGCTGATGCATTAATCCCATTTATACCTCAAGGAAAGGACTAAAAAAGCGTGAGCCATTCACGCTTTTTACTTACAATCGTCCCCCTTGCAGTCAATACATGAGCGCACGCATTTACTACCCTTTAATTTTTTAAAACTCTCTTCACTAATTGTATGTTCCATACGACAAGCTTCTTCTTCTGCAAGAACAGATTCTACGCCAGCATGGAGCAATTGATTCTTAAAATAAATATGCCTTTCATACACTTGACTAGCCTGTTTTTGTCCTTGTTCTGTAAAGAATAAATATCCTGTTTTGTCCGTATAAATCAATTCTTTTTCTTTTAAGTCTTTCAAAGCATGTGAAACGCTCGGCTTAGAAAAGCCTAGAGCTGCCGCCACATCAATAGCACGAACATTCTCTTGTTGAGACTTTAATACATATATTGTTTCTAAATAATCTTCCTGAGATTGTGTTAGCTGCATTTCTATTCCTCCAGTTAGTTTTAGCTTACCACAAAAGTATAACAAAATTTCACATAAGATTCAAAACTTTTGCACAAAAAATAAAGTTAAGATACACTAGTAAAGCAAAATTATGCAAAAGGAGAACAAAAAAAAATGTTTAAATGTAATAAATTATTAGGCGTATCTCTAGCAGCCATTATGAGCATTTCAGCCGCTGCCACGAACGTATTCGCAATCGATACATCTGTTATAGATGAAAAATGGGGTAAACCAACCGTTGTATATGGTGGTGGTTTAAGTGAAGATCAAATCCAAAGCACACGTGAATTATTTGATATTGAAGATACAAATAACGTCTACGAAACAAGCGTTGATGCCAACGACTTATACAACTATTTAGGAATCGTTGGCGGAGATACATCCAGTTTGATTTCAAGTGTTATGGTTCAAAAACAAGATTCTGGTACAGGTGTAAAAGTAAAAATCATCACACAAAGCAATATCACAAAGATCACATCCAACCAATATGCCAACGCCGCAATTACAGCAGGTGTCAGTGATGTTGAAATCGATGTTGCTTCCATTTCAAAAGTTACCGGAGAATCTGCTCTAACCGGCGTTTACAAAGCGTTAGAAGCTAACGGAGAAACACTAGATCCAGACCGCACACAAGTTGCACAAGATGAGCTTGAAGCAACAAACGAAATTGCTCAAAATAATGCAGACGATTCTAATTTTGACTCTGCCCGCTTAGATCAGGCTTTAGTAGAAATCAAACAAGAGCTTGCCCAAATCAAGCAAAAACAAGGTAGTGCTGCAACTACCGAACAAGTTGAACAAGTCGTACAGGATGCTTTGGAGGAATTTAATTTAAGTGACATCATCTCTCAAGACGATATCGATAAATTGATTGCATTCGCCAAGAAATACCAAAACACTTCGGCTATTGACTCACAAGAAGTATTAAATCAATTAAATAAATTATCTGGCAGTTTAAAAAATCAATTATCTGGATTATTCAACAAAGCCCAATCTGAAGGATGGTTTGACAAGATTATTAACTTCATTAAAAGTCTATTTAACTAAAATAAGGAAGTCTTAAGCGACTTCCTTTTCATTTGCCATACGATATATTTCAAGCATATCCATTTCATCCAACTCTTTAAATTTTCCAATTGTGCGCGTATGCTCAAAGCTGCATTTGTATGTTAATTCATACAATTCTGGTTCTGTACACTTACGTTTTAACAATCCTTGAATACTTGTCGGCATGCCGATACTTCTAAAGAATTCTTCCATCTTTTCAATAGTATTCAAAGCACAAGATAATGTATCCGAATCATCCAAACCAAAAACACGATGCCCAAGTTTGGCAAATCGCGTTGGATTTTCCATATATACATGATTTGCCCAACTATCCCAAATAGCCGCAAGACCTGCACCATGTGCTACATTAAACATTCCACTTAATTCATGTTCCAATTGATGGCAAGCCCAATCTCCTAAAGAACGATCTCCAGTCATGTCATTGTGTGAAACACTACCTGCCCACATAATTTCAGAGCGTGCCTGTTCGTTAGAAGGATCTTCTAAAAGAATTTTTGCGTTTTTTATGACAATACGGACTAAACTTTCTGCCATTTGATCTACCAAATCCAATGTTTGGGATGGCGTAAAATATCGTTCCAATGTATGCATAATAATATCCGTACACCCACACATTGTTTGGTATTGAGATACAGTATATGTTAATTTTGGATTTAAAATAGAAAATTTAAAATATCCATAATCACTGCTTAAACCGCGTTTCAGATTACCATCTTCATTTGTGATTACACTTGAATTGCTCATTTCACTGCCTGTTGCGGATAGTGTTAAGATACACCCCATAGGTAAAGCACCCTTCACCTTTTTCTTTCTTGCGTAATAATCCCAGACATCACCTTCATTATAAACACCATATGCAATGCCTTTGCTTGAGTCTAAAACGCTTCCTCCACCAACAGCAAGAATAAAGTCAACTCCTTCTTCTTTACAAATTTGAATTCCTTCGTTCACCTTTGAAAGTAATGGATTAGCAACAACACCTCCACACAAACAATAGGCAATATTTTCTTCATCAAGCGCCTTTTTCACTCGATCCAAAAGACCGGATTGAATGGCACTTTTCCCTCCATAATGAATCAATACTTTCTTTGGATGATATTCTTGTAAAATCTTTCCAACCCTTTGTTCCTCATCTTTACCAAAATACACTTTTGTTGGTGCATAAAACTTAAATTTTTCCATGTTTACCCCTTTTAAATCTTTTTCATTGAAACAGCTTCAATCGACAAGCTAAGACCAGCCACAACCAAATAGGTCGCAATAATATAATTAATGACTAAAGCACTTTGGAATGGCATTACCAAAAAAATAATGCTTAACAACAGATTGACCCAACCTGTAAAACTTAAATATTTCGTATCGATCACTCTAAAAAAACTAAGTCTAGAACCCCAAGTAATCTTTTGAATACCATTGACCAATAGCACAAACGCAAACAAAAATGTAAATGTACTTACAGTAATTGTAACTGGCATCGTGCATAATAAACAACCTAACAAAATATTTAAGATACCACTGGCTAGCCACATTGCATCTCTAAAGAAGAAGGTTGTTGTGATATATGAATAAATTTCACATGCACCCCAAACAATCAAGCCAATGGCTGCGATAATTTGAATCGTTGTGAATACCTTTTCTGGAAACACAAAACATAAAATACCAATAAGAATCAATACTATACTTAATATTATACTCATTCTTTTAGCCTTTTTATACCTTTCATTCCATTGTGTTTTGAATTCATCAATATAATCATAATCAGAATCAAACCATTTCATAAGTAACATCTCCTTTATGATTTCAGTATAACACTATTTTTAGCGCTTTCAACACCACAGTGCTAGACACGTTTTAAATTCTGTCTATTATTGTAAATTTATGTCATCAATGATAAACTTTTATTTGTCGAAAAAAAGGAGATTGTAAATGTTTAATAAATACCTGATTGTGTTTTTTGTATCTATGGTACCACTTATTGAACTTCGTGGAGCAATTCCAATCGCAGCCGGAATGGGATTACCATTTATTCAATATTATATAATTGCGATTATTGGAAATATGATTCCTGTTCCCTTCATCTATTTCTTTGCCAGAAAGATTCTTGTCTGGGGAGCTGACAAGCCAGTTGTCGGAAACTTCTTTACGTGGTGTCTAGAAAAAGGTGAAAAAGGTGGTAAAAAATTACAAGCCACTGCAGGAAAAGGATTGTTTGTAGCCCTATTAATATTTGTGGGCATTCCATTACCAGGAACAGGAGCCTGGACTGGTACACTTGCCGCTAGTATCTTAGATATGAATTTCAAATCGAGTGTACTAGCTGTTATGTTAGGTGTCATTTTAGCCGGTATCATCATGGCTCTTACGAGTATGGGATTGTTTGGAGCACTGGGAGCACTATTCTAATAGTGCTTTTTCTTTTATCTAAAAGAAAAAAGGTTTGATTTTTTCAAACCTTACTTAAACATATTGTGCCTGAAAAAATAAACAGTCGCAATTACACAAGCTAAAATAGCTACAAAACTAGGAAACCATACAAACGGAAATGGCAACTGTACGTTCATCCCATAGAATCCAAAAATAATATTTGGGATAGCCATAACAATTGTGATTACAGTCAATTTATTCATGACAATGTTCATATTATTAGAAATAATACTCGCAAACGTATCCATCGTACCTGCCATTGTGTTTGAGTAAATGTTACACATCTCGATGGCCTGATGGATTTCAATCATGACGTCCTCTAACAAATCCTCATCTTCTTCATACAATTGAATTTGTTTTCCACGCATAATTTTATTTAATGTTACTTCATCCGATTTTAACGAAGTCGAAAAATAAACCAATGATTTTTCTAAACCTAACATTTCAATCAACTCATCATTTTCTACCGATTGATGTAAACGCGTCTCAGCACGACTTGATAAACGATCAATTTGGCGTAGACAAATCAAGAAACGTTGTGAAATACGCAAAGCTAAAAGTAAGAAGAACCTCGTTTTTAAACGCGTATCCATACCTTTGATTCTTCCTTGTGACATTTCTAAAATACTCCAGTTTTCATACAAACTAATTGTGACTACATATCCTTTTAAAATCACAATACCAATTGGCAATGTGGAATAAGTTGAATCAATCGAATCATCATCTTCATTTTCCGCACTTGGATAGTCAAAAATAATCAACAACTGTCTAAAATCATCGTCATAGTCCATATGCGAGCTTTCTTCTTCATCCAGTGAAGATTTGACAAATTCAGGTAAAACACCAATTTGTTCAATCAAATAATATCTTTCTTCTTCTGTAGGTGCAATCGCATTAATCCAACAGCCTGGTTCTGGTTCTTGAATTTTGCGTGTTCCATCTTCAAATGTTTTATAAAACTCTAACACAATTTGTCCTCCTTATATCTTAAACGAAGACAAATCCCATGTCTCCGAACATATATACATTTTTATTATTAAAATAACTCGGGTCTGGAGACATGTTTCCACCTACTTTCTACTAGAGAATATTGTATCATATTCATGTCATTTTCTTGTAAATTTTCACAAAAAAAGACTAGTAAAAACTAGTCATAAGGTTTGTATTCCACTGTTTCTTTGTCAAAATCAATAAACAATTGGAATGCATTACGATCTTTGTCTTCATCCCAGATTTCAACAAACTTAGGTGTAACTTCAATTAGAATTTCTGTATCTACATGTGAATATGCATTGTAGCTTTGCCACAAGAATTCTTTGTATTTCTTTTCAAAAATACGACCAGGTTCATCAACAACCAAGCCTAAGTTTTTAGCTGTCCCCTCTACTTGCACTCCATTAAAGCACATAGCTACTTTATCATTTTTGAACAATTGTTGTGTTTTTCTAAAGTTTTTGTCCGTCTTAAAATAAATCTTGTCATTGTAGAAAACGCAACTTACATTTCTTACCATAGGATAATCGTCTACACAGCTAGCCAAAGCCATGATTTTATAATCCCCTAATTTTTCATCCATAATTTTTTTTGCTTCTAAAAGTTCCATGTTTTTCCTAACCTTTCATAACTAATATTAAAACTGCAATTGATACAATAATAAATGCACTGACAATTCCAACATCTTTTGTAAGTCCTTCACTTGTATTAGGCTGTGTAACAAACTGCGTATTTCTCAACGCATTTACAAGTGGTTTGTAGATCAACATTGCACAGGCTGCATTTAATGTACATTTAATAAAATTGAATGGAACAATACCTGGAAGTAACATACCGACCACTGCACTTCTTGGCATTTGATAATAAATCGGTGTAACAATATAGTTCCATAATGTCATACTCAATGTACAGCATACAGTTCCTAATACCAAGCCGATGATAGCTCCTTTTTTAGAGTGTTTATACTTATAGATGCAAGCTGCAACACATGCAAATGTACAAGTTGAAATCACATTCATCAAAACATCTAATAAGTTTCCTCCACGGAATACGATTTCTAAAAACGAACACAACAGACTCATAATAAAAGATGTCATAGGGCCATAAATAAATCCTGCAATCACAATAATGATATCTTTTGGATCGTAGCTTAGAAAAGATACGACTGGTACAATTGGAAATTGTATCAATAAGTTTAAAACCATTGCCATCGCACTTAAGATCGCAATCGTTGTTAGTTTCTTTGTTGAACTCATAAATCATCATCCCTTCATATATCAACTAAAAAAACGTGCCTAAAGAAAATCCCCTAGGCGCGTTTAAATATACAAAAGAATATATAAAAACATCTTCTTCCATCCAGACTATACTGTCGCCACTGGAATTGCACCAGTTCATGCATAATGCTCGCGGGGTTTACCGCCGATAGGGAATTTCACCCAACCCTGAAGATTTAATTTATGCAAATTCAGTATACACTTGTTTCAAGTAAAAAAAAAGAGCAAATTAAATTGCTCTTTGTAGTATCCTTAAATCATAAGCCATGTTCTGTTCCACTTGCGTGGTGACAGTCATTTATCTATAGCATAAAGCTATCCAGCCTTCCTTTCGTTTCATTCCAGCCGGTTCCCCTACCAAATTTGGGTTTCTCGCTTGTGGGGTTTACCCGTTCCACCCTATACGTTTCCATATAGATTCGTCTCTGTGGCACTTTTAAAGTTTGTTTACATAGTTTCCCTTAGCAAACAAAACAGCCGTCAAGCAATAACTTGCCTAGACTTATTTATTCATCTAGCACAAACACTACAATCATCACAGATTGTGCGAGCATGGACTTTCCTCTAACTATCTATGTAGCCAGCGACTGTCGATTTAATTCACTATTCTTCACTTTGATTAAATACAGCTTTTTCCAAACGTGCAATACGTTTTAAAATATCGACTGTATTACTGCTTCCATTCACAAAATCAGAATTTACTTTTTCGTTTAAGTTTTCATTCTCACTTTGTAACGCAAACAACTGTTGCTGCAATTCTTTGATTTTTTCTTCATAACGAGTGACTGCAGCACCTAATTCTTCTACTTTTTCATCATATTTTTGATAATCTTCAATTACCATATCTAGAAATTCATCTACTTCAGCAGGGGCATATCCCTTCAAGTCTACATGAAATTCTTTTTCATAAATTTCCTGAGCTGTCAAATTCATATCTTTTGCCATATATAAGTCCCCCTATATCTACCCAAATATTATGAATGTTTTACACAAAAAAATCAACTCTGACTTTTCAGATTCATTGAA
>NZ_JAJDMK010000347.1:0-243 GCF_020593575.1 Holdemanella sp. DFI.5.55 | reverse complement strand
CCTTTTAGTTATTTTTGCGCAGCTGATTCAAAGCTGCCTGTGCCGCCTGCATTTCAGCGTGTTTCTTTGAGCTGCCGATCCCTTGAGCAATCGGTTCGCCGTTTACGCTGACGCTGACTTTAAACTGCGGATCGTTTTCAGTACCGGCTTCGCTGAGGAGATGGTATTCAATATCAACATCTCCGTTGCGCTGCAAGAATTCCTGCAGACTGGTCTTGGCATCAACGGCGTGGTCAAACCAGC
>NZ_JAJDMK010000346.1:0-243 GCF_020593575.1 Holdemanella sp. DFI.5.55 | reverse complement strand
GATAAAAGATTACCAGCATTAAGACGGCTAAAGCAACGGTTACCCACATGGCGGACTGAACGCCAGTTGTTAACGAAGCCGGCAAGCCGGAAATAACCACCAAAAGCGTGACGGAAGCAGCCCCACAAGCTTGGCGCAGTGTATTGTTAAGCGCCGTTCCATGACTGTTTTCCTGCGGTGACAGTTGGGAGAATGCCTCCGAAAGCGCGGGATTAAACAAAAATGCATTACCAATCAGCCGAA
>NZ_JAJDMK010000345.1:0-243 GCF_020593575.1 Holdemanella sp. DFI.5.55 | reverse complement strand
TTTAGCTGGTTTGATCAATGCTGCCAAGGTCGTTGGCAAAAAGCTGCCGGATCTGCGCGTCGTAATCAATGGTGTTGGTGCCTCTGGACTGGCAACGGCGCGCCTGCTGTATGCGGCCGGCATCAAGCACTTAACGCTGGTTGACGTTCACGGCGTCATTACCAGTGAGGATTACCGCGCCAATGATTATCAGCGTGTGTTTGTCGCTAAGCTGGGAACGCCGCAAAATATGGAAAATCAAAA
>NZ_JAJDMK010000344.1:0-244 GCF_020593575.1 Holdemanella sp. DFI.5.55 | reverse complement strand
GCGTGAGTACGTGATTGAAAATCACGATGTCAACCTTCTCGGCCTTGACCAGGTCGCGCAACTCCTCGACCTTGCCACTGCCAATCAGGTATTTGGCCGATGGCCGATGACGCGGCACGTTAAAAAACGCGACGGTATCGGCGCCAGCCGACACAGCTAACTCCTGGAACTCCTGCGGATCTTCGCGCGCCTCAGGGTCCTGTCCTTCCAAGTGAACGAGGATCGCTCGTTCACCACCACCGTG
>NZ_JAJDMK010000343.1:0-244 GCF_020593575.1 Holdemanella sp. DFI.5.55 | reverse complement strand
CTTTTCAGGCCGTTGTTTCTTGAGGGCCTCAATCTGGTCTTCAATTTGCCGGTAGCCGGCTGCCGTCATTTCTTGATAATATAAGTCACGGACTTTGATTTTTTTGGATGGCATTTAAATTCCTCCAATTTTATAGATCGTAAGCGAACGTGTGTACTAAGTAATTATGTTATGATAGTTATTGAAATTCAAGTTGAAGCAACAGGAGTGAAAGTTTTAATGGAGTATCAACAGAATCAAGCCC
>NZ_JAJDMK010000342.1:0-244 GCF_020593575.1 Holdemanella sp. DFI.5.55 | reverse complement strand
GCATAGACCAGCCAGGATGCAGAGCAGCGAATTGGACATTCCTGGAATCGCATTCAAAAGGCCAATCACAATGGTTAACAGCACGATATCAGCTGCCCCATGCGAACGAATCAGCTTCATCAATTGATGCCGATGCGCCACGGTTGGGTCAACCACCAGCATCAGTTCGCGCCGAAAATCCCAGACCAATAAAATCAGCCCAATCAGCGCTAAAATACCCCCAACCGTCAAAACAATTCTGCGT
>NZ_JAJDMK010000341.1:0-244 GCF_020593575.1 Holdemanella sp. DFI.5.55 | reverse complement strand
CGTTTTCAAGAGACAGATGCCCTCGGCCACATCAACAATACGGTGCCGGCGGTCTGGTTCGAGGCGGCGCGGGATCCCCTGTTTCGCATCTTCTCTCCCGAGCTGGATGTGCATAACTGGCACCTGATCATCGCGGGCTATACGGTACAGTTCAAACGCGAGCTGTTTTATGGTCAGCAGGTATCGATCAACACAGGGGTGCGCCGCATCGGCTCCAGCTCCTTCCTGCCAGAGCGTGAAGGAG
>NZ_JAJDMK010000340.1:0-244 GCF_020593575.1 Holdemanella sp. DFI.5.55 | reverse complement strand
GAAGAACTTATGAAACAAGAAAAGGAAAAAATCGTTTTAGCTTATTCTGGCGGCCTGGATACCTCAGTCGCTATTGCCTGGCTTAAGAACAAAGGCTACGACGTAATTGCATGCTGTATTGACGTTGGTGAAGGCAAGGACCTGGAAGCCATCGAGGCCAAAGGAAGCCAAGTCGGCGCCTATGCATCCGTCGTTATCGATGCCAAAGAAGACTTTGCGGAAAACTTTGTCCTGCCCGCTCTGC
>NZ_JAJDMK010000339.1:0-245 GCF_020593575.1 Holdemanella sp. DFI.5.55 | reverse complement strand
GGCAAGGCAGCAAAAACGGAAAAGAAGCCCTCTATCCGGGCGCAGCTTAAAGCAGCGAAAGAACAGACACCGAAGAAACAGGCAAAACAGAAAACACAGGATTTGGAAAGGAGCTGACGCATGAATAAGTTTGAAAACGTGGATATTTTCGCTTCTCTTGACGCTATCATGCGGCAGAATACAGGATTTTTCCAAAGTGATTTTGACATTGACAAGGAGATTATCGCAAAAGCAGCGGCAAGCCC
>NZ_JAJDMK010000338.1:0-245 GCF_020593575.1 Holdemanella sp. DFI.5.55 | reverse complement strand
CGACGTTGTTGAGCCATGAAATTACCCTCCTTAAATCATGTATTTGGTTTTAAATTAAAATGGCAAATCATCTTCAGCCGTGCTGTCAGCAGACTTAGTGTCATTTGACTTTGGTGCTGCACTGGCATTGGTTGAATCAGCGGCAGGCTGGCCATTGGTTGGCAGAACGCTGTCGTTTAGATCAAACGTAGCGGCATCATTGTTTGATGGTGCAGCTGGCTGAGAATCTTCATTGCCGAATGGAA
>NZ_JAJDMK010000034.1:0-23571 GCF_020593575.1 Holdemanella sp. DFI.5.55 | reverse complement strand
AGGAAAGCTTATGTATATATATCTACATATTGATGTTGCTATGTGCTTATTTGCCATAGTAGAAATACTAAAAGTAACATTGATTATTATAGAAAAATGCAAAAAGCACTAATCACCACTAGCAATGGAAATAGATTAGTGCTTCAGCATTAACTATATTTCAGAGCAGCCACTGCTTTTCCAGTAGCTTTTCTCTGTTTGTATTATACCGATAAAGGAATGGTTATGCAAATTTATTGGATTATTATGGTTTGGATGCTAAACATATCAAAGAATTTGTTGAATCATTAAAATAAGATGGAGTTTGACTTCATCTTTCTTTTTTTGAAAAAATTTTTAGAATATGATATTGTCAAAGGGTGATTTAAAGAGGGATGTTGAATATGGATATGAAGAAGATACAGGAGTTACCAACTCCAGAAGAATTAAAGAAGGAGTTTCCTTTGCCTTATAAGGTGCAAAAAATCAAGAAACAAAGAGATCAGGAAATTGAAGATATTTTTACTGGAAAAGATGATCGTTTAATTTTAATTATTGGTCCTTGTAGTGCGGATCGTGAAGATTCGGTTTTAGACTATATGAATCGTTTGGCTGTTTTACAGGAAAAAGTAAAAGATAAGATTTTTATGATTCCACGTGTCTATACAAATAAACCTCGTACAAAGGGTGTTGGATATAAGGGGATGTTGCATCAGCCAGATCCACATGCCGAAGAGGATATGTTGAAGGGAATCATTGCGATTCGTAAACTGCATACAGATGTTGTAACACAAACTGGTTTTACTTGTGCAGAAGAGATGCTGTATCCAGAAAATCATGCGTATTTATCGGATTTATTAGGATATGTTGCCATAGGGGCAAGAAGCGTTGAAAATCAACAACATCGTATAGTGGCTAGTGGTGTAGGAATTCCTGCAGGAATGAAGAATCCGACAGGTGGAGATCTTGCAGTCATGATGAATTCTATTGTGGCAGCGCAAGCCGATCAAAGATTTGTATATCGTGGCTGGGAAGTACAGACTGAGGGAAATCCACTAGCTCATGCGATATTAAGAGGATATGTGGATAAGTTCAATCATGCGCATGCGAATTATCACTATGAAGATTTGATGGAGTTGATTCACTTATATGAAAAGTCAGATTTAAAGAATCCGGCTTGTATTGTAGATTGTAATCACTCGAATTCAAATAAACAATATTTAGAACAGATTCGTATTGCCAAGGATGTTATGCATTCTAGAAGTAAATCGGAAGATATCAAAAAGCTGGTGAAAGGCTTAATGATTGAGAGTTATTTAGAGGATGGAAATCAGCCAACAGATGGTAATGTGTATGGAAAGTCGATCACAGATCCTTGTCTTGGTTGGGATAAGACAGAACAATTGGTTTTAGATTTATATGAGTTGTGCGATTAGGAAGCGTTGTAAAATGGTACCCACAAGTGAGCATCACAACTGTCACGTTGTTGTCCTCCTTATGGGTACCATTTTAGATTTTAAATGATCTTCATCCTTTTCTTAATATGTTTCCTTTGTAGAAATTTCAGCTGGCTTATTTAAGATATACATGAATTCTTCACCCGTAATTGTTTCTCTTTCATATAAGAATTTGGCAAGTTCATGTAACTTCATTTTGTTGTCTTCTAGAATTTGATAAGCCTCGTCATGTGCTTTTTTAATTAATGTGATGGTTGCCTCATCAATCTTAGTCGCTGTTTCATTTGAACAAGCTAAGGATGTATCGCCACCCAAATATTGGTTGTTTACTGTTTCTAAAGCTGTCATACCAAATTCATCCGACATTCCTAATCGTGTAATCATGGCTCTGGCTAGTTTCGTGGCTTGTTCAATATCGTTGCTCGCACCACTTGTGATCGAATTAAAAATTAATTCTTCAGCACAACGACCACCTGTATACACCATGATTTTTTGGAAAGCTTCTTCTTTTGATAATAAGTTTTGTTCGTTTTCTTCTACTTGCATAGTGTATCCCAAAGCCCCTTTTGTACGAGGAATAATTGTGATTTTATGAACGGGAGCCGTGTTTTTACATTTGGCAGCCACTAAAGCATGTCCAATTTCATGATAAGAAACAATCATTCGTTCTCGATTTGAAATCACTGCTCCCTTCTTTTGTTCACCGGCAATAACGATTTCAATGGCTTCTTCCAAGTCTTTTTGAACCACCGTTTTACGATGGTCACGAACCGCTAATAAAGCCCCTTCATTAATGATGTTGGCAAGTTCGGCACCACTGGCACCTGCACTAGCTCTAGCGATTACGTTAAAGTCAATGTTGTTTGAGCATTTGATGTCTTTGGCATGTAATTTAAGAATAGCTTCACGACCGGCAAGATCAGGAAGTTCAACTGGAATTCTTCGATCAAATCGACCAGGACGTGTTAAAGCAGGATCTAATGAGTCAGGACGGTTTGTGGCGGCAAGCAATACGACGCCTTTGGATCCATCAAATCCATCCATTTCAGCAAGTAACTGGTTCAATGTTTGTTCACGCTCATCATTACCATTCATACCTGCACCATCACGTTTTTTACCAATGGTATCAATTTCATCAATAAATACAATACAAGGTGCTTTTTCACGAGCTTGTTTAAATAGGTCACGCACTTTAGCGGCTCCTCTACCAACAAACATTTCTACGAATTCACTACCTGAAATCGAGAAGAATGGAACGCCAGCCTCACCCGCAACGGCTTTGGCAAGTAATGTTTTACCGGTGCCAGGAGGACCTACTAATAAGGCTCCTTTAGGCATTTTGGCACCAATTTCTTTATATTTAGCTGGATTGTTTAAGAAGTCTACAATTTCTTGTAGGTTTTCCTTCGCTTCTTCTTGTCCAGCTACATCCTTGAATGTTTTTCCCGTTTGTTCACCGACATAGACTTTGGCATTGCTCTTTCCTAGATTGCCTAGACCAAAACCAGAGCCTTGTGAAAATGACATTTGATCATCTCCGCCCATTTTCTTTTGCATACGCTTAAACATCCATGATCCAAATGCCCAGAAAATGATTAATGGTAAGAAAAAGGAAATTAAACTCGATAAAATTGGATTCATTTGTTCTTGATAGACTTGGCCAAACTTAGCTCCAGATTTATCCAAACGATTGACTAAATCTGAATCATTCATAACACCTGTTTTATAGGTTTTATCTGTTGAATTTTTCTTTAATGTGTAATAAATATTGTGATTTTCAATTTGCACAGTATCTATCTTCTTTTCTTCAATTTTATTCAAGAAATCTGAGTAATTGGTGGTTTCAAGCTTAGATTGTTGAAACATAGGGAATACGATAAAGTTTAAAGCCATAATAACAAGCAATATGATCATGTAATATCTATATAAAGGCTTCTTTTGTTTGTTCATGAGTGTTCCTCCTTATGAAATTGATTACATTATACACCTTATTAGCACTTTGACAAGTAGAGTGCTACATATTCCATAATTCCACATAATTTAAAAGAAAAAGTACCGCCATTGCGATACTTAATGAGTTGTGATACGCGTAATATGCACAATTAAATATATTTTTTCATCACGCGTAATTTGTTTATGTAGTAATCTATCGATATATTTTTCGATTTGTTCTACGCAGTCTAATGCAGAAGAATTCTTGATAATATATGTATAATATATATCATCATTTTCATTTTCAAGCATTTTATTTTCTAAAAGTCGTTGTAAGAAAAATTGCATGTGAACAACAAATCTTGAATAGTTTAGCGAATTCTCATCAATTGTATAGCCATAATGTAATTGAATGATTTGAAAAATATCTTTTAACATTTTGACCATCAACATACCATTTTCTGTTGAAAGATCGTTCGATTTGATTTGTGCATTCACAAAGTGAAAGGCAATGTTTCCGGCTTCTGTTTCAGGCAATTGAATATGAAGTGTTTCATTAATGTAGTCTACAGCTTGTAAACCAAGCATAAATTCATTTGGATAAAATTTTTGGATTTCCCACAACATTCTATTTTGTAGAACAATGCCTTTTTCATATCTTTCTACCGCATATAACAAGTGATCTAACAAGGTCACAAAGATTTGTTTGTTGAATGGAGAAGAAATTTTAAGTTGTGCCATTTCAATGATGTGGTGCACAATTTCTAAATAGATGTCGGGTGCGTTTTCTAAAACTTGAAGATATCCATTTTTATTTGTACTATCTTGAAGAACATATGTTTTTTCTATATCTTCATCTCTAATTTCGTCTCCTACTTTATAGTGAAAACGCAGCCCCTTTCCCATCACAATCATTTCCTCATGATTATCATTCACTAGAAGCATATTGTTGTTTAAAAATTTTTCGATAATCATGTGAAGTACCTCATATACCTAGATATTCTTTCCGTTTTCCTCAATTACTTGTTTGTACCAGTAGAAACTGTCTTTTTTATATCGTTTTAATTCTTTTAAATCAAATTCATCACGATCGACATAAATGAATCCGTATCTTTTCTTATAGCCTTGATGTGTACTAACAACATCAATGGCAGCCCAAGGACAATAGCCAAGCATTTTGACACCATCTGTAATGGCTAAGCGCATTTGGTGAAGGTGTTTTTGAATAAAATCAATACGATATTGGTCATGAATACATCCATCTGGTTCTAATGTGTCATTGGCGCCAATTCCATTCTCTGTAATCAGAATAGGAAGTTGGTAACGTTCATATACCTTTCTTAAAGTATATCGGAATCCAACAGGATCAACAACCCATCCATACTGCGTTTTCTCTACGTATGGGTTCTCACTAGGTCGATATACGCCTTGTTCACCTAGCATAATTTGTTGGTCACCCGCTCTTGCAGTTACATCTGAAGCATCTCCTTTACTTGCAGCTATAGTTGCGGTTGAATAATAATTCATAGCGATAAAGTCTGGGTTTGCGCCTTTTAATGTTTCAAAGTCTCCATCTTGAATTTCTGGAGCGATATTACGATCTTTTAGGTAAGACCATGCTAAAGGGTGGTATTTTCCAAATGCACAAACATCGACAAAGTTCCAACAGCGAAGTACTTCCCAGTTGTGAGCGGCAATCGCATCATTTGGATTACAAGTAGCTGGATACATAGCTGTTAAATTTAGTGCAGGTCCGATTTTACCTTCTGGAACCATATTATGGAAGAGTTTCATGACTTTTGCCTGAGCAAGCATCATATGGTGGTTTTGTTGATACAAATCTTTTTTAGATGGTAATTTTCCGCCTTTAGGTAATCCAATTGCACCAGGATGTAGAATCATCGTATTTTGTTCGTTGATCGTTAACCAGTACTTTACTTTTGATCCATAGTGGATAAATAATACTTTGGCATATTCAACAAAGGCTTCAATCGTATCACGGTTTAACCAACCACCCTTTTCTTCTAGGCAATATGGTAAATCAAAGTGATACATTGTAACAACAGGTTCGATGTTGTATTTTAAGCATTCATCAATGACATTATTGTAGAATTCGATGCCTTTTTCATTCACTTTACCCGTTCCATTTGGTAAGATACGAGTCCATGCGATAGAGAAACGATAAGCTTTTAATCCCATTTCTGCAAATAGGGCAATATCTTCTTTATATCTATGATAATGATCAGAAGCTACAGAGAAATCAGCAACATCACTTGGGTGTTCATACATGTCAATGATAGATGGGCTTTTACCATCTTCATCAATGGCACCTTCAACTTGGTATGCTGAGGTAGATGCTCCCCACAAAAAGTTTTGAGGGAAGTCTTTTAATTTAGAATAGTGCATGGTTTACCTCCTAGTCTAAAGAAATTAATTTGTTTCCATGTTGAGTTGTTGATTGTTTTTCAATTTGAATCGAACTGAAATTCTTTGAATTTGTGATGATGATTGGAGTGGTTGTGTCATAACCTTCTTCTTTGATTTTGGCTAAATCAAAAGTTAATAGTAACTGTCCCTTTTTAACTTCTTCATTGACTTGAATTTGAGGACTGAAATATTTTCCTTGTAGATTAACAGTATCAATGCCTATGTGCATTAAAATTTCTGTTCCATTCTTTGATTTTAATCCAATCGCATGACCTGTTGGGAAACATACAGTAATTGTTCCATCACAAGGAGCATATAAACTTCCTGTGCTTGGTTCGATTGCGATACCTTTTCCCATGATTTCTTGTGAGAAGACATCGTCATTTACTTCGGACAGTGGTTTTACAGTTCCATCGCAAGGTGCAACAATTTCATCTTTTGAAACAGTATCTACTACTTCTTCTTGTGGTGAATCTTCTTTAAATCCTAGAATCCATGATGCGACAAAACCTACAACGAAAGAAATAATGATTGTGACAATGGCATGAACTACGTTCATAGGGTTTTTACCAATGAAGGCTGGAATAGCAGTTAATCCTGGTGAAACAAAGGCATAACGAACTAGGCCAGTAATTCCTGCATAGATACCTCCGGCAGCTCCACCAATCATAGAAGCAACAAATGGGCGTTTTAATTTTAATAGGACACCATATAAACATGGTTCAGTAATACCCATAACTGCTGTAAATCCAGATGAAGATGCAAGAGATTTTAAGTTTTCATCTTTTGCCTTTAGAGCAACCGCCAAAGTAGCACCACCTTGTGCAATATTGCTTGCTAACATACCAGGTCCATTTACGATTTCATATCCAAGTGTAGAAATTTGACTTGTCGCAATTGGAGTCATGGCCCATGCAGTACCTGTTAGTGTTAAGAATGGTTGGAAGGCTCCCATCAACATTGGAATCAACCAACTTACGTGTGCATTTAAATAGTTAGCGCCAGATTGTACTAAATCGTTTAATAAGTTTCCTAATGGACCAACAATGATTAATGCGATTGGTACAGAGATAAACATCACTAAAAGTGGTTTTAAGAAAAACTTGATAATAGATGGTGAGTATTTTTCGGCAAATTTTTCAATGTAAGACATGATCCACACGCTTAAAATAATAGGAATTACACTGGATGCATAGTCAACTAATACAACAGGAGCTCCAAAGAATGTTAATGGACTTCCTGCAGCGACTAAGCCTGACCATGTTGGGTGTAAAAGAGCACATGCCATAGTCATTGCCATGATTGGACTTGTTTTGAATTTTTGGCTAGCTCCATACGCTAAAAGGACAGGCATGAAATAGAATGGAGCATCGGAAATAAAGTTGATGATTTCATAAGTGGAACTTGCTTCATTAACTAAGTTAAATAAAACAAGAATAGATAATACAGCTTTGATCATACCACCGCCGATTAGGGCTGGAATCACAGGAGTAAATGTAGTGGAAATTACACTGATAATACGATTGACAATACTGCCTTTTTCTTCATCGGATTCTTCGTGAGAAGTAGAAGGAACATCTTTCATTTGGGATTGAATGGCTCTAAAAACGGATTGTACTTCATTGCCAATTACGACCTGGTATTGACCACCTTTTTCTACAACACTGATAACGCCGTTTAAAGATTCCACTTTTTTGGTGTTGACTTTATTCATGTCATAAAATTCGAATCTTAAACGAGTTGCACAATGTGTTAATTGTTTGATGTTGTCGATACCACCAATGCTTTGGATGATATCATTTCCTAATTGTTGATAATTCATATTCTCCTCTTTCTAGGCTGATGGCAATAAAAAAGACCAAGATAAAAGGAGCATTAAAAATGCAACTTAAATATCTTGGTCTTGCCTGCATTACCAGTAACAGCCGTTATTTACATGTAGGATGATAGCATAGCTAAAAATAAAATACAAGCACTTTTTGAAATCCCTTTCATGAAAGGACGAAAAAATAAGAATGAGTAGACATTAAAAAATGGTATAATTAAAGAGTTTATGGAGGATATATATTATGAAGGTAGTAACTTTTGGAGAAATCATGCTTCGTTTAAAAACACCTGAAAACTTGCGTATTATGCAAAGCGATGATTTTGAGGCTAGTTATGGTGGTGCAGAGGCCAATGTAGCCGTAAGTTTAGCGATGTATGAAGATCAATGTGCTTTTGTATCTAAAGTACCAAACAATCCAGTGGGGATGTCTGCATTAAGTGAAGTTCGTCATTATGGTGTAAATACGGATTATTTGGTTAGAGGTGGAGACAGATTAGGAATTTACTTCTTTGAAAAAGGAAGTGATATTCGTAGTACAAACGTTGTATATGATCGTGCATTTAGTGCTTTTTCACTATCTCAGCCAAGTGAATATCATTGGGAAAATATCTTAGAGCCAGGAGATGTTTTCTATTTTTCAGGCGTAACTCCAGCTGTATCTAAATATGTTGAGGATACAGTAAGAAGTGCTTTGAAGTATTGTAAGGAAAATGATATTCAAGTGATTTGTGATTTAAATTATCGTGGAAAAATGTGGTCTAAAGAACAAGCGCAAGTTGTCATGCGTGATTTAATGCAGTATGTAGATGTATGTATTGCCAATGATGAAGATTTTGAAGCAACACTAGGAATTCATGCCTTTGATGGTAACTTATCTACAGGTATTGATCAGATTGATACTTATAAAGAAGGTATGTTAGAAATTACTCGTCAATTCCCAAATGTGAAGAGTGTGACTAGTGTATTAAGAAATATGCATACTGTAGAAGAAGGAGATTGGATGGGCATCTATTATGAGGATGGAAAGTTCTACCAAAGTCCAATTCATAGAGTACATAGCTTAGAAGCTGTGGGAGCAGGAGATGCCTACGGTGCTGCATTTGTGCATGGACTAATCAATGGGTTTGATCCACAGAAAACAGTCGATTTCGCAATCAGTGCGAGTGTATTAAAGCTTATGATTCAACATGATTTTAATGTGGTAACACAAGAAGATGTATTTAAAATCATGAATTCTAAGAATACAAACTTATCTAGATAGAGTAAAAGATATCAGTTCAAATAAAATGAATTGATATCTTTTTTTATGAAATTTTCAGATTTAATGTCTTTTTCACATTGGGTTGTTAAACTTAAATATGTAGATAATTATACATAAATGATATTGAATATGATATCATATAAGAAAGGACCGAATGTCAAAAATTGAAAAGTTAATTGCGAAGATTGAGAATTATAAATCTGGAAATAAAATAGAATTTTCCGATTTAGAGAAGTATTTAAAATATTTTGGTTTTAAGAAGAAAAATCAAAATGGAACAAGTCATGTAATATTTACACATGATTTGTTAGATAGGCCTTTCCCAATTCCTAAACATGGGAATAGTGTAAAAGAAGTATATGTAAAAAAAGCGGTAGAATTAGTTGAAGAGATTAATTACAGAAAGGAAGAGAGATAGTATGGATTATGCAATGAAAGTATATCCTATGCATTTGGAAAATGGAAAAACAGAATGGTGTGTTGAATATCCAGATTTAAAAGGGTGTGTAGGTGGTGGAGATACAATTGAAGAGGCAATTGCCGATGCAGAAGCTTCAAAAAGAGTATATTTAAATTATTTAAAAGATGAAGGAATAGAATTACCGGTTCCAAAAGAGGAAGGGGGTCTTCCTAGTGGAAAAATAGCTTTGAGGGTTCCTAAAACGACGCACAAGCAATTGTTAGAAAATGCACAAATGGATGGAGTGAGTCTAAATGCGTATATTAATACAGCTATTAGTGAAAAAATTGGACGAGCTTCATTTTCAAATCAACGCATATTGGAGTTGGAACAAGAGTTAGCTTATTATAAATTTAAGGATAAAAATTTAGTAGATAAGCAAAATATAGGTCATGAATTTAAGAAATTTAGTGTTGGAAATATTGTGTTAAGGTCATTAAAAGATTTTAATGTATAAGGAGATTATATGTTGCAAATAACTGGAGTGAATTTATATTTGGAAAGTATCAAATATTCAGTAGAACAAGTATCTACAGGAAATGAAAATGTTCAAGTTTCTCGATTGTTAGAAATTGTGGATTGTACTGAAACAAAAATAAGTGTTCGCTTAAGAAAAGAGTTAAAATCCAAAAATTTAAATGCTCCTTTTTTAGATATTTCTTCAATCGGGGAATTCTATTTGTCGGATAAAGCAATGCAAAATTTTGATAGTATAAGGGATATGCAAGACTATGTAGAAAAGCGATTGGATTTTCTAGTTGACAAAGTGCAAATGGATGCTTATCTATCGCAGTTGATTGCGAATGTTACAGGATCCTTTGGTAACGCGCCCGTTGTAATTCTATCGGAATAACGAAATTGTTTCTTGATAAAAAAACAATGCTCTAACTCATGAGCATTGTTCAAGTTAATAGATAATACTAAAATCATTCTCATAATAATCTAAAGGAATATCCTTTCCACTGATAAAGTCAATTTGAATACGATCAATATTTTGAAGGTCTAAAATGACTTTATTAATATCATTAGGTTTTCCCTGAAATTGTGCTGTGACACTACCATCATCATTATTTTTGGCATAGCCTGTAATACCTAATGGTTTGGCATGGCTTTGTACTTCAAAACGAAAACCAATGTTTTGAACATTTCCTTCAAAATGAAATTCCTTGCGAATTGTCCCTGGTGGCAATTCTCTTTTTATTTTCTCTTTCTTTTTAAAAAATCTAAACATAATCTTTAATCCTCTGACTATATTATAATGCAAAACAAAAAATGATGCGGTGCATTTTTTTGTGATAACGCTTAGATTTATAGACTAATTCATCAATTTGAAATTAGTATTGGTACTTGTGTCGACACAAAATCATAAAAAAAGAAAATGAGTCGATTATTTAAAAGATATAACAATAATGTGTCGAATGCTATAACAATTGACGAAAAAATAGAATAAAATAAAAAATGTGTTGTAAATAATTAACAAAAATATTTTCGAATTATTTTTGGATAGAATGGAGATGGTTAAAGATATGAACAAGACAACAAAGGAACTGATCAGTGAATATTTGGCTGATCAAACTAAAAAATTTGATTTAGTACATGCGGATGCGTTTACTACAGTTGCAATATCTGATGCACTTCATATTTCACGAACTATTACAAGCCAATACTTGAATGAGTTGTGTGAATCGAATGAAGTGTTCAAGGTTAAAAGTCGACCTGTGTATTTCTTTAATACTCGTTGTTTGAACCAAAGATATGGAATCAACGTCGAGAATTATGAATTTATTGATCTTGAAGAAATGGTTGAGTTTTTGCAAGATAATGGTCAACTAACTGATGTGTTTGCTGAACTGATAGGTTATGATGGTTCGTTAAAGCGAGTAATCAAAAGGTGTACTGAAGCCTTTAATTATCCACCAAACGGTTTATCATTCGTAATCTATGGTAATGAGGGTACCGGGAAGAAGAGCTTAGCAAAACTTATTTGTAAGCATTCCATCCTTAGTAAGGGAATTCTTGATAAGGATGCCAAAATTGCTGAGTACGATCTCTCAGTGGTTGATCCACTATCGATTCATCAGCAATTACAAGATTGTATAAATGCAAACAAACAGAATTCGCTATGTATTATCCTATCGCATTTTGAAAAAATCAGTGATTCATTGACTGGATACTTGATTCGATTCTTTGAAAAAAAGCAGAATGATCGTATTCATTTTATCTTTCTATCAAATGAAAGACCTGATGATTATCTTCCTTCATCTTTGGGGAAATATATACCAATTGCGGTTAAACTAAAAGATTTTAGTGAAAGGCCAAAGGAAGAACGAGAAGGAATTATTGTTGAGCTTTTCCGAAAAGAGGCAGCAAGTTTACATGTTCATATGTTGATTTGTTCAAATGTCTTAAAGACATTATCTAACTTTCAACCAAATCAGAATGTTGAAGAAATATTTAAAAAAGTGAAACTGATTTGTGCTCAGGCTATAAGCAATCAAAAAAGTGATACAGTGACTATTCATACGTATTATCTTCCAGAAGAAATGTTTGAGTCACTAGAAATCTCAAGTGAGAATATCTCTTATATTGATTGTGATACGTATACAAAAAGTAGCAAAATCAGCCAATTTGATGAATTATTTACTTCGGTAATCAAGTTGTGTGTTAAGAAAGAAAGTAACCTTATTGAAAAGTATAGAAGCATTTACGATTTGATTGTAGAAACAATTATGAGTACTTCTAGAAATGAACAGACACTAAAGGGAACAGAAGCTACATTAGCCTTAATTGTGAATCAGGTTGCAAAAAAGCACTTTATCAATATTCCAGGAAACTTTACGTTCGTTGTAGCAAAGTTGATGTACATCTATGAAGAGAACGAATCAATGTTTAAACAACGCGAAGATAAAGAAAAGGTAAATATTGAAGCAGCTTTAAATAAAGTGAAGAGAATGTATGTCAGTGAAGCAATGATTGCGAATGAGATTAAATCTCTTTGCATGTCAAATCTTGAAAAGGAAATTCCTGGCATAGTTCAATTGATTATGATCTTAACTATCGCAGCTTATAACGTTGAGTTAAATAAGAATAAAACATTTGGAGTCATTATCTGTCATGGTTATTCAACTGCTTCTTCAATGGCAGCGGCAGTTAATTCACTAATTGGATCTTACATATTTGATTCAATCGATATGCCAGTAACGACAACAATGGAAGAAATTCGGGCAACTCTAAGAGATAAATTGTCTAGAGTTAACGCTTATGCAGACCTTTGCATTATGGTCGATATGGGTTCATTAGAAAACATTGCGGATGAGGAATTCACAAAAAACAGAAATGTGGCACTTATAAACAACGTAACAACAAAAATGGCTTTAGATATTGGTTATAAGATTAAAAATGGTGATCCAATTGATCGATATTTTATAGATGCAGATAAGAACTACAAGGTAGATTACGCTATCTTAAAGGGTAAGAAGAAAGATGTCATTTTATTTACGAGTGAAAGTGGATTACAGACATCTCAAAGAATGGCAGACTTATTTGCAGATTCCTTCCCGGAAGAAATACCTGTTGATTTAAGAGCTGTACCGTTTGATTCATTGATTGATGATATTAATGAACTTCAACAAATGTACAACATACTATTTATAACAGGCACAGACAATCCGTTAATAAGTGACGTTGTATTTATTCCATTAGAGGATATTGTGACAACGACTAACTTGGATTTGGTGTCATCAAAATTAAATATGTATTTGGATGATAACAATTTAAAACAATTGATTATCAACATTCGTACAAACTTTTCTTTGATGAATGTGTTGAATTATTTAACGATTTTAAATCCAAAACCACTTATGGATGAGACAACAATCGCGGTTGAAGATTTACAGAAACGTCGCCATGTGGAACTTGAAGGTAGAACGCTGGTAGGTATTTATATTCACGTTTGTATTCTTGTTGAAAGACTTGTAACTAAAACAGGAATGATTCGAGAAGACAGTGCAACAGAAGCATTTGTAAAAGAGCATGGAGATTTTATAGAGGATATAAAAGCATCGTTTGGAAATATAGAGAAACATTATAGTATCCAAATTCCGGATTCTGAAATGAAATATATTTATTCGTTTATTTATAGGGAGGATTGAATATGGGTAAAAGAAAAATAGTTATTGCGACACATGGAACGCTTGCAGAAGGGTTTAAATCAGCACTACAAATTATTGCTGGGGCTGAAAATGTAGAAGCGTTTAATTGTTACACATCGTCAGATTTTAATCTTCAAGAAACAATTCAAAAAGTAATGGATTCTAAAGGTTCAGAAGAAGAATTGTTTGTATTCACAGATTTGTTTGGTGGATCAGTAAATAATGGGTTTGTCGCAGCTTTGAAAACATATGATTTCCATCTAATTACAAATACTAGTTTAGGACTCTTGATTGATTTTATCTTGATGGAGCCTGATGTAGAAACTTTGAAAAAGAAGTTTGATGAAAAAGAATTTAATGCTGTTTATTGTAACGACTTTATAAGCAATATGACGGACATTGAAGATGATCTGTAAGAGAAACGGAGGTGAAAATTATGATTAAAGCACTACGGATCGACCATCGATTGGTACATGGGCAAGTAGCATTTACTTGGACACATTTCTTGGGAGCAACGAGAATAATTGTTATTGATGATAAAGCAGCTGGAGATGATTTCCAAAAGATGGCATTAAATATGGCAAAACCTGCAGGAGTTAAATTAAATGTATTCTCTGTAGCTAAAGCAGTTGAAAGAGCAGACAAGATTGATTCATTAAGTGATTCAGTATTCATTATTTTTGGATCAACAAAAGATGCAGCAGGATATATCACAGCACATCCAGTATTTAAAGAATTGAATCTTGGTGGTATTGCTAAAAAAGATGGTTCAAAAAGCTATGGAGAGGTAGTTTATTTGACACCTGAGGAAGAGGAAGATCTTCGTAAGATCAAAGCAACAGGTTGTCAATTGTTCATGCAACAATTGCCAACAACAAAACGTGAATCATTAGATTTATAATTCTTAAATTTGTAGAAGGAGAAGTTATTTATGAAATTAGCTTATACACTAATCGTGGTTTTAATTTCTATTATGATGAAATTAGATTCCAGAATGTTTGGACGTCTAAACTTCGAAAGACCATTATTGACATGTACAATTTGTGGTTTGTTACTTGGTGATTTACAAGTTGGTTTAGCAGTTGGAGCCCAAATGGAATTGGCAACATTAGGTATGATGTCAATTGGTGCTTCTGGAATTGATATGAACATGGGTTCTTTAGTTGGTTGTGCAATTTGTATTATGTCAGGTGCAAACATCGAAACAGCAATCACAATTGCAGTACCAATGACATTGTTATCAACAATTATCGAAACTTGTGCGTCTGTAATTCGTATTCAATTTACGCACATGATTGATGCAGCTGTTGAAAGAGAAGATTTCAAAAAAGCAAAACGTATTGATATCGTATACGGACCATCATTATATGTAATTTGTACAATCATTCCAGTATTCTTATCAGTATACTTTGGAGCAGATCTTGTACAATCAATCGCTAGTGTAATTCCTGCATGGGTTACTGATGGTGTTACATTAGGTGCCAACATCATCGCATTCTTCGGATTTGCAATGTTATTAACTACAATGGTTAACAAAAATACAGTTGTATATTTCTTCGCTGGATTCTTGTTAGCTGCTTATTCTGGATTGGATTTAACAGCAATCGCCCTAATCGGTATTGTTATTGCATTGATTCTTTATACAGTTAAATACACTGGTGGCGGTGTGAAAGCAGCAGTAGCTTCTAGTTCGAATTCCTTAGATGAATTAGAAGATTTAGATAACTAAGAAGGGAGAACTACTTATGTCTATTAAAGGTTTAGAAGCACAAAGAAATTATCCACTAAATAAAAAGTTAAAAGAAATCTTCTGGGGTTCTTGGTGTATGCAAACAAACTGGAACTATGAAAGACAGATGAATACAGCTTTCATGTATGGTATGTCTAAAACAATTGATCGTTTGTATCCAGATCCAGATGAAATAGATAAGAAAAAAGAAGCATATCAAAGACACCTTGAGTTCTTTAACATCACACCACAGTGTGCATCATTGGTTTACGGTATTTGTATTGCCATGGAAGAAGAATATGCTGAACATCCAGATACATTTGATCCAGGTGCAATCAATGCAGTTAAAGTTGCTTTGATGGGTCCTTTATCAGGTATTGGTGATTCATTGTTCCAAGGAACAATTCGTATTATCGCAATGTCAATTGGTATTTCATTAGCTCAACAAGGAAGTATTGTAGGACCAATCTTAGCAGCGTTGATCTCTATTGGAACTTCAGCTCCATTTACTTGGTTCATGGGTAAATTGGGTTATACAAAAGGACAAGATTTCGTAAAACAAATGGCAGAAGCAGATTTGATGGAAAAAGTAATGTTTGGATGCTCAATTGCAGGTTTATTCGTAATTGGTGGTATGTCAGCTTCATTAGCAAACTTAACAACTCCACTTAAATTTGGAGAAGCATTCGTATTACAAAATGTATTAGATGGTATTATGCCAAAAATGATTCCACTTGCAGTAACTTGGATCATGTATTTCATTATTAAATCAGGGAAAGTTAAACCTATGGTTGTAATCTTGAGTTGCTTCGCTATTGGAATTGTATTGAATTACTTTGGTATTCTAGCTTGCTAAAGCTTTGAATAAAAATATTTTAAGATCGAAAAGGAAAAGAGGGTAAAAATTATGTTCGATGTAAAAAAGATGATTGAAGAAATCGCAGCAAAAAAGGAAATCAAAAACGTTAGTTTCGTTGGTTGTGGAGGGTCATTAGCATGTTTCTTTGCTCCTCACTATTATGTAACTCATGAAGCTAAAACATTGACAACATTGTATGAAAATGCTAATGAATTTACAAATGACACACCTGCATTCATCAATGAAAATGCAATCGTTGTATGTGCTAGCCGTAGAGGTAATACTCCACAAACTGTTGAAGCAGCTAAAAAAGCAAAAGAATGTGGTGCTACAGTAATTGGATTACAATTAGAAACAGGTACACCATTAGAAGAAATTTGTGATTACATTGTACAGTTCAAAGATACTGGAGCAGATGGTGCTTTATATGAAGAATCAAAGAGTTCTTTAGCATTACAAATCGCTTATGAAACTGTAAATGTTGTTGAACATAATACAGAAACTTACGAAAAAATGGTTGCAGCTACTAAGAAAATGAATGACATCATTCCTGCAGCAGTTAAAGCTTGTGTACCAGATGCAGTTAAATTTTCTGTAGACTATGCAAATGATGACATTATCTACACTATGGGATCAGGTACAGGTTATGCTGGAGCTCACCAACAAACAATTTGTATTTTCATGGAAATGCAATGGATCAACTCATCAGCAATTCACTCAGATGAATTCTTCAATGGACCATTCGAAATCACTGAAAAAGATACAGCTTACTTAATGCTTAAATCAACTGGTGCAACTAGAGCCGTAGATGAAAGAGCTCTTCGCTTCTTAAGCAAATTCAATGAACACACAACAGTATTAGATGGATATGACTATGGTATGAAGGAACTTGGAGAAGTTTCAGGATATTTCGATCATGACTTCTACAGCGAATTATTAGGCGTTTATAATGATTTATTGGCAGATCGTCGTCAACACCCATTAAGCTGGAGAAAATACATGTGGAAATTTAACTACTAAAAATAGTTATTTCTCATAATCTTTCAAGTCAGTAGTTAGACGACTACTGACTTTCTTTTTAGGATACATGGAAGGGGGTAATAAAATGGATACAAAAAAAATAGATGCTAAGATTCGGCATATTTTAATTCCTGCTATTTTAGAGAATGCTTTTTTGATTTTGTCTGACATGATTTTAACTGGATATATTGGTCGATTAACCATATCTGAGATTAGTGCTTATGGTATTTCAACAAGAATCTACGGTATTTATTTTTCAATACTTAAAGGGTTTGGAATAGGAGCTATGGTTGTTTTTGCAAGAGCATTTGGCTCAAGAAACAAGGAGAAAGGGTTACTGTATTATAAGCAAGCCTTAATTATTTCACTTTTTGTGGCAGTGATTGCAGCAGTTGGAATTTGGTTATTTCCAAATGAACTGTTATCTACAATGAGTACAGATTCAAGGCTATTAACTTATGGTGCTTCTTTTCTGAAAGTCCATGTATTGGCGTATCCGTTATTAGCTATAATTCATTTGAATTCAGCAGTATTTCAGGCGGATGGAAACACAAAGACGCCGCTTTATATTGCTACAATAGGAAATGGGATAAGCATTGTTTTAGGGTATATTTTGATTTTAGGGTTTGGACCTGTAAAAGGATTAGGTCTTTATGGAGCTGCTATCACAAATAATGTTCGAATTATAGTAATGATGTTAGTAGGTCTTTATCTGTTATTTGTTAAAAATGGTATGTTTGATCGTGTGAAAATTGAAAAATCAATATTTAACATGAATATGATCAAAGACGTATTGAAGTTTGGCGTTCCAACCGCAATAGGGAATTCTTTCTGGAATTTTGCTTCTGTCTTTTTATCAACTTTCATTCTAACTTATGGAGAGAAATTCTATGCTGCTTATCAAATTGGATTACAGGCAGAAGGGTTCTGCAATATGATGGCTTCTGGTTTCTTGACGGCTTCGATGGCTTTAGCTAGCCAGGCAATAGGAGCAAATGATGAGAAGATGTATCAATCGGCATATCAAAGATTGAGCTTTTATTGTTTGATCATTAGTGGAATTAATATGATATTCTTGCTTTTGTTCTCAAAACAGGTTTTGTATTTGTTGACGGACAAAGAGGAATTGGTTGCTATTGCACATGTATATTTATTGCTAATGGTTTTCTCACAATTCCCGGAAATGAAATCAAAAGTATTATATGGATATATTCGATCTGCAGGATCAAGCACATTACCTACGGTAATAGATACAATTGGTATTTGGGGCGTTCGTGTGTTCTTATGTTACCTAGTTAGCACAGTTTTAAAAATGGATATTGTATGGATATGGTGGATTATTAATGCGGATCAATGGGTAAGATATTTATTATCTTTATTGGTATTTGTGGTAAAAAAATTAATTAATTATCTAAATGTATCTCCATACAAAGTTGCTAGATGTAGTGGAAGATAATGAATCGTATTTGTTTAAAATACCTATGAAAATAAGGCTTTAGATTTAATTTTGGAAATGGGATTATATATGAAAAAAAATGATTTTTATGATGATATACGATGTGATTGGATCTGTTTTTATAGGCGTTAGTATTGTTTGCTTTGCGGTAGCTGCTGATTTTGCTCCGGGAGGAGTTAATGGAATTGCAGTTATGGCAAATTATTTGGCAAATATTCCTATTGGACTTGCTACAATCTTAATTAATATTCCGATTATATTGTTTACATTTCGTTCATTAGGAAAAGCATTCTTCTTGTATTCAGTGAAAACAATGGTAATAAGTTCTTTTATAATTGACTATGTACTTTGTCGGTTGCCGCTGTATCACGGAAGCCGTTTATTAGCTGCTATACTTGCTGGTATAACAGCAGGTATTGGATATTCACTTATTTTTAATGAGGGTTCATCAACGGGAGGAACTGATTTTATAATTGCAGCCATTAAAAAGAAAAAGCCAAAAATGACTTTTGGATTATTGGCATTTGCAGTTGATGGAATTATTGTTTTACTTTCGATATTTGTGTTTAAAGAAGCTTTAGCTTTTATTTATGGGATAGTTTATACCATAGTAACAAGTGTGGCTTTAGATTTGTGTACTTTTGTGTTGAAAAAATGTCATTTGACATATATAGATTGTGAGGAAGATATAAAATGAAAAATCCAAAAATGATTATATTTGATGTTGATGGTTTGTTATTAAATACTGAGTTTTTGTGGAGAAAAGCTTGGAAAGATGTCGCTGCTAAATATGGGGTTCCAAAGTTCGGAGAGGTTTTTTGTAAGGTTGTTGGAATTTCAGGTAGTGATGTTGAAAGAGTTTTGAATAATGAACTGCCAGATGTTGAAAACCGTATGGAATTATTAGATATTGCTCGCAGTGTAGGTACTGAATATTTGGAAAATGACATTGAATTGATGCCAGGCGTAACTGAATTACTGGATGTTTTAGAGAATAAAAATATCCGCAAAGCAGTAGCAACAACAACGTCTAGAGATGCGACAATCAAAAGATTAACAAAATTAGGCTTGATTAATCGATTTGAATATATTCTTTGTGGAGATGAAGTAACAAAGAGAAAACCCAATCCAGAGATTTATCAAAAAGTTTTAAAAGCTGTTAATTGTGATCCAAATCAAGTGATGGTTTTAGAAGATACAGGATATGGAGTACAAGCAGCACATGATGCGGGCATTCAAGTTGTAATGGTTCCATCTATAAATGCACCTACAAATAAAGATAAAGAAAATGCATCTTATATTAAGAAAAGTTTATATGAAGTAATCTCTATGTTGGAGGCTTAATAATATGAAAGATATGTATGATTATATTATGGAAACTCCAGATGCGATTCGTGAAGTAATTGAAAAATCAAAACAAAATAATGAAGATTGTATTCGATATATAAAGGGTAAAAAGATAGGGCATATTTATCTAGTTGCATCAGGAACGAGTTATTCAGCTGCATTATCATGTGTAAAGCCAATTGAAAAATTAATGAATATTCCTGTATATGCAGTATATGCGATGGAGTTTGTGGATAATACAGATATTGTTGAAGATAATGCGCTAGTAATCGGAATATCTCAGGCAGGACAATCTTCATCTACAATCCAAGCCTTAGATAAAGCCAAAGAAATGGGATGTTTAACTTTGGCTTGTTCTGCACAAAAGGATGTTCCCGTAACTGCTCATGCAGATAGTTTTTTGAAAATTGAAGTAGAAGAAGATATAGGGCCAAAAACAAAGGGTTATTATTGCAGTGTGATCGCAATTTTAATGTTGTTTTTAGAATTATCTAAAGAAGATTCCGAAAAGTGGATTTCTAAAATACTAGGTACAATTGATTTGATACCGGACATCGCAAAGACAACAAAACAATGGTATGAGAGTGAAAAAGAAGAATTGAAAAGGTTTAAAAATATTATTGTGATTGGTTATGATAAATGCCTTCCTGCTGCAACAGAAGGTGCTTTGAAAATATTAGAAACTGTACAATGCTGCGTTCGCTATTATGAATTAGAAGAGTTTATGCATGGGATTTATCATGGAATTGATAAGAGTACACTTATTCTAGCTTTAGGAAATCAGTCAAGACATTTAAACCGTATGGTTCGTCTTTTAGGATACTTAAAAGAACATAAGAATGCTACTACATATTTGATATCTCAGAATAAAGTAATAAAACATGATTTTAGCTATCCGTTTATTGAAGATTCGCTCTTTGTTTCTTTTGAATACTTGACGGTATTGCAAGTTCTGGGAGAATTAATGTGTCATGACAGAGGTGTGGATTTGTATGACACTGTTGATGAAAATTTCCATGAATATATGGAAAGTTATGTTTATGAAAAGTAATTATTGAGCACATCATAATATACGTTATAACTAAAAAGTAGGAGGTTTAAGTGTGAATAAAACTTAGAAAAAAAATAAAAAAAGGCCCGCTAAAAAGAGGTGGTCAAAATCACTAAAAAAACAATTTCAAATAGTTGTTTATAACTGAATTGAAGAAAAATCAAAGTTTGAATCTTTTAAGAATTGTAAAGCAGATTCAACTGTCATTGTTGGTTCTTTTGTCGGCTTTGGATTTGTTAAAAATTTATAATCACATGGATTAAATTCTTCATCCGTAAGAATCATGTGATATATACAGACAAGCATCATTCGTGCTATTGCGATAATCGCCTTTTTATGGCCTCGGCGTTTTTTGATTCGATAGTATTTGATTCCAAAGTAGGAGTTCTTGTCTTTAATAGAAGAAAGTGTACATTGAACAAGTAATGGTTTTAAGTATTGACCAGCTTTAGAAATACGAACGGATTTTTCTAGTTTGCACTTTCATTGTTTGCTGGAGAAAGACCTGCCCAATTGATTAACTGCTTATCGGATTCAAACTGATTCATAACTGTATCCATTTTAAAACGTTGATCTGATTCGATGTGGTATTCCTGTAATGAATCTAAAATCTTGTCTTTATCTTTGCATTTTTTATGGATAAGTTTCAAAATCTTGTCATCATCAATGACTTCAGAATGCATTATTTCCTTCATAATGTTTGTAGCAGTTTTGCCAAAAGAATCAGAAACTGCAGAAGCAAGACCGATATTAGAGACTGTCAAACAATTCTGATATCTGTTTCTTTCGGAAGAGTGCATATAAACAAGTTTGCATCTGTAACGGGCAATTTCTCTCATTTCTCGAATCTCTTTTTTAGGTATAAAAGAATGCTTTACAAGGTCACACTTGTAAAGGTCGCAAATCCATTTGGAATCTCGCTTATCTGTCTTTTTGCCTTTAATGGCTTTAACATATTTTGGGTGAGTAAGACAAATGTTCAATTCAGTTTCAAGGACGTTATAAATTGGAATCTAGTATTTACCTGTAGATTCCATACAGATATCATGACAATCATGTGATATAAACAATTTTTTTAAACGTATCAAGTCCGAATAAAATGTGGAAAATGACTGCTAAATATATTCAGTAATCAAAGTTTGTCTGTCTGTAGTTCCAATCGTAGTAACAATCAGATTTTTGTGGAATCCATACCACCACAAATAAAGTAAACAACTTTAAAAGTCATAAAAAAAATATCCTTTCTGTAAAAGGAGAAGTGGCATTGACGGTCATCAATGCGAATCGACAACAGTTGATTAAACAATTTTAAGTGTCCGGGCTTGGTGTCCCCTGCTATTTATACTTGAAATGATGATGGCAACTTATAAATATGCAGGTTAATTCTATCGAGTAGAATGCCTACTCCTCTTCACGTGCTCTGTCGTGTACCACCTCTTTTTCATGGTAACGCATAAGGCGTGGAAAAAGAATTTATTAATAAAGTATTTGTGTCCGCGCGACTTTAGGTGCGGGGAAATGGAGGGAAATATGTTTAAGACAATGCGAAGATTCAAACAAAAATTATCTGAAGAAAAATGTATAGAGATACTTACCAATGAACCTCATGGCGTATTATCTTTAATCAGTGATACGGGATACCCCTATGGTTTTCCTATTACACATTGGTACGATGAAAAAAACGGACACATCTATTTTCATGGAGCAAAAGTAGGACATAAAATGGATTGTTTAAAACAATGTGATAAGGCAAGCTTTTGTGTCATGGATAAAGGTTTTAAAAAAGATGGTGAATGGGCCGTTCATTATCAGAGTGTGATTGTGTTTGGAAAAATCAAAATGGTAAATGATCCAGATAAAGTCAAAGAAATATGTACGCAACTCTGCCTAAAATTTACCAATGATCAAAATTATATTGATCATGAATTAAAATATTCCGGACCTAGTGTTCTTTGTTTAGAATTTATACCTGAACATATAAGTGGTAAAATTGTTGAGGAATCTTAAAGGTAATCCGCAATTAGATAGGGTCGACTAAAAGTGTTTAAAGGTCATCTCTATCTCAGAGTCAAAATCCCTATGACTTTTAAAGGTTGATTTATCCCTATCTATTTTTATATATTCATCTTAAATCGATTTTAAAACAAGGGTTTTAGATGAGATTCTAGCACTTTTTTGGTCATAGAAAACATATACGAAAAGGACCGATATTCATAGGGAAAATAGAATATCGATCCTTTGTTTTATATAGAAACAGATAACTACGATTAGGATATTTTAATGTAAGTATATTGTTGGAATAGGAGAAATAAATACATGATAGTAATCTGTTGCTACCTAAATTATTGGTTTATCTTTGAACGCGGCCTGAACCGTCTCCACCAGCTAATTGCAACACTTCGTCCATACTCACTATGTTGAAATCACCTTCGACAGAGTATTTTAAACAACTTGCGACTACCGAAAATTCGATTATTGACTTTGCATCATATCCTTTTAGACTGGGTACAATCAATCCAGCACCAAAGCTATCTCCACCACCGACTCTGTCTACAATCTGTGGTACTACGTCAAGAAAAAGGACTCATAAAATAGATAAATTTTAAATTCTAAT
>NZ_JAJDMK010000337.1:0-245 GCF_020593575.1 Holdemanella sp. DFI.5.55 | reverse complement strand
AGAGGTCTGCACTATCTGCTTTGTGGTGTTAATGATACCCTGTGCCAAGTTGCCGGGGTCTGACACCACCCACTGGGCGGATGCCCTGCCGATGAAGCAAAGGCACACCGCCATAAAGAGGATTATTTTCTTCATGTTCCTAATTTTTAAGTTGTTGATGATTGGGGATTACGTTTGCTTTCCGCAAGCCGCTTGATAGCCAGTTCAAGGTTGCCGCCCAGCTTCTCGGCGAGGGCGAACAGTTC
>NZ_JAJDMK010000336.1:0-245 GCF_020593575.1 Holdemanella sp. DFI.5.55 | reverse complement strand
TGGTCCATTGAATCACGAATCATCTTTCGAGTGGCTATGCTTGATTGCATTATATAATTCTTGATCTTATCCATGATAGACTTGCAGTTCCTGTGATTGAATCTCCATTCGAATTCAGAATAATATAAGGGCAACATTCTTTTGGTAACGCCATGAAATCTATCAATAAACTGACTGTTTAAATTGGATATGATCTTGTTTAGAAAGTATAATCGATGGTTATCATTATCGTAGTCAATTACTTC
>NZ_JAJDMK010000335.1:0-246 GCF_020593575.1 Holdemanella sp. DFI.5.55 | reverse complement strand
GAGCCTTTCATGCAGCAATTGCCAGTCATTTAATTGATCAAGGCAAAATGGATTCCGGCATTATCGTTTCGGATGCCTATGATGACGGTACGATTAACGGCGTCTAACGTCCGTACAATAATCGAATTCTGCGGGTAGTTACCAAAGCAGATGGAACCAAAGATCTTGAATTGTTTGCTTCAGTAGCAAAGGCTGTCTTTTCAGGTCGAGCTACTGAGGATCCAAGCGGTCTCAATGAAATGAAAC
>NZ_JAJDMK010000334.1:0-246 GCF_020593575.1 Holdemanella sp. DFI.5.55 | reverse complement strand
TGGCTGGTATGACGATTCAATCAGATGAACTTTACCAAATCAATTTGAGAAAGTTTACCAAAAATCGAGCCAGTTAGCCACTGACTCGATTATGGTATAATATTTTTGTCCAAGAACATTGGCGGTGCTTCGCTTTTCGAAGGGAGCGATGCCAATGAATGAGTTGAAAAAACGCATGACGCTTCCCATCATTATGAAAGGGATCCATAAGTGTCAAACCGACATCAAGATGGCGCCGACTTAAAA
>NZ_JAJDMK010000333.1:0-246 GCF_020593575.1 Holdemanella sp. DFI.5.55 | reverse complement strand
GTGATAAAAAATCTTGTGCGGGCCGCCCCAATTATACTGGGTTGGCGTAAAGCAGAGATAGGCAATGGCCAAAGTATAGATCAAGGCGCTCAGCATCGTAAACCATTGCCAGCCATGAAGCGGAAGACGCAAAGCTCGGTTAAACATAGTGCTCCAGATGATTAATAGTATTATAAATGGAATCCAAGAACGCAAAATTAAAAATCTCCCCAATAACTCTAACGAAAATTTAAAAACGTGGTACAA
>NZ_JAJDMK010000332.1:0-246 GCF_020593575.1 Holdemanella sp. DFI.5.55 | reverse complement strand
AAATAACGGTAAGCCTGGATATGGCAATCGACCCAATCATTGATTTTCATGCTTGGACATGCTTGAACATAACTGTACATACTAAATGGTAATGTTGCCTCAAATAAATATGCAGGGATTGCTTCTCCTGTGTAACAATCATACACATACATACGGGTGCCATTCCAATCAACCATCATTTTATCACCCGGTTTATGATTGATATGCATCGTAAGATTATGCTTTTTAACGTAATCACGATATCGT
>NZ_JAJDMK010000331.1:0-247 GCF_020593575.1 Holdemanella sp. DFI.5.55 | reverse complement strand
GGCCGCTTTAGGAGCTAATAATATTCCAGAAAGCGTCTATGATACGCTGGTGGCAACCGTCAATCAGCATCTTGATCTGGTTTATCGCTGGTATGAGCTGAAGAAACGGGTTCTGGGCCTGGACAAGATGTATAAATATGATGTTAATGTCCCATTGGCTGGCGAGGATATGCTGAAGACGACTTTTGAACAAGGTAAGCAGCTGACGTGGGATGCATTGCAGGTGATGGGTCCAGAGTATCTGAAA
>NZ_JAJDMK010000330.1:0-247 GCF_020593575.1 Holdemanella sp. DFI.5.55 | reverse complement strand
AAAAAGGAAAAAATATGCAGCTGCGGTATCGCTGATCCACCTTGAAACGATCTGCTTTGTAAGCACGCATACGATACTGTTCGGATGGAATTCTGCTTTTTTCCTGTTCCTTGTAGGAATGGCTTCGCTTGTATATTTTTGTCCCTACCGCAAAACCTACATTCCCTACGTATTCTCCCTACTGCATATTCTGGCTTTTTTCCTTCTGCATCTCAATGTACAGGATCCCATATTGCCGGCAGATGGG
>NZ_JAJDMK010000329.1:0-247 GCF_020593575.1 Holdemanella sp. DFI.5.55 | reverse complement strand
ACATGATGATGGGTCCTATCGCATCAGCTGGCGGATCTTGTGAAGAAAATTAAGTTGACCGATTTTTACCTACTATGCATCGCTTTTTTGCTAAAAGTAGGTAATGAGTTTTTTTCAAATATTTTATTCAGATTTTTATGAATAGTGCTTCCCGTTGAGCACTTTGCCGCATGGTGGTTCAGCAATCCCCCACCAAAAATCAGCCGACCATTTTTCACCGAAATTGCGGTTGGCTGATCTGCGCATC
>NZ_JAJDMK010000328.1:0-248 GCF_020593575.1 Holdemanella sp. DFI.5.55 | reverse complement strand
GCTGGAACTCCTGCTCAAGCAGGCTGAGTTTCTCTTCGACGGCCTCCCCATGCAGGCGTTGGAACTCCAGGAAGTCGGTGTAAATGTCTGGGCTGGCCGGGTCCCAGCGGTGCTGCACGGTCTTCTCCGGGTACAGCGCCCGGAAGCGCTCTTTAAGCGCCTGAAGCTTGAGGTGGGCCGCTGCCTCGCCAACACCCCGACCACTCAACGGGTAGCCTGAACGCTTGGGCGACAGCCGAACTGGCGAC
>NZ_JAJDMK010000033.1:0-23595 GCF_020593575.1 Holdemanella sp. DFI.5.55 | reverse complement strand
GAATAAGTAACATCCTTATAGGCACGATCAAAACAGATCTTGAATGCCTTATGAAGCATACAATTATACAGTTCAAAATCCTTTTTAATGATCAATTCTGCTTCTGGTTCCAGATCTTTATAATAGATTCTTTGCAACATTGAAAAGACCTTCATAAGACAAGTCCTCCTGTTCTATCTGACTCTATTATACTATATTTAATGCAAGCTTAATAGATAGATTTGAGACTTTCTAAATTATTTTATTTTTATTATTATATCACCAATGTAAATATGTGATATTCCCCATATTCTCACATGTTCACATTAAATTCACATTGACACTGCATTTTTATTCTATTTGGAAGGGTTTCATTCTATACTTCAATTATGGACACAACTTATCATCCAAACATTCCAATTGAAACTTTATCACTATTAGATTGTGATGTTTTAATACCATTTCACATGTCGTATTTCTCTGTTCCGAAACCAAAATCTTAATATACAAGAAAAGATGAGCAATTATTTACTCATCTAGTTTTTCAATTATTTTTTTAATGTAATAGGTTCTTAGTAAGCCAAAGATCAAGATACAGATTCCTACAATGGAAATGGCTTTTTCTTGATACAACAAGCCAAAAACAAAGACGACAATGCCAAGTCCAGCCAGCTGTAATTGTTTAAAAACAACCTTTTGTTTATCATTCATTAGCGAACAGTTACACCATTAGGCATTTCTTTTGCGACAGTGACAAATGACAAGTCTTTGTCATCTGTAGCACACAAAATCATACCATATGATTCTACACCACGTAATTTTACTGGTTTTAAGTTTGTCACTACGACAACTTGTTTTCCAATCAATTCTTCTGGCTTGTAGTGTTTCGCAATACCACTAACGATTTGACGGACTTCACCACCCAAATCAACTTGTTCAACCAATAAACGATCTGCCTTTGGATGTGGTTCACACTTCAAAATCGTACCTACTTTGAATTGTAGTTTTGCAAAATCATCAATCGTAACTTCTTCTACTTTTTCTTCTTTTTTAGCTACTTCTTTTTCTTTATTAAACTCTTCCATAAATTTCTTTTCATCAATACGCGCAAACAATGGTTCACACTTTTCAACTACATGAATATCTGTTTCTAAGCTTCCAAAAGATTCAGAAGAATCTAAATCCGTTACTTTTGTATTTAAATATGCAAACATCTTTTCTGCAGTTTCAGGTAAGAATGAATGTAATAATACTGCTGAAATACGAATAGATTCTAATAAGTTATATAAAACAGTAGCTAAACGATCTTGTTTTGATTCATCTTTTGCAAGTACCCAAGGCATTGTTTCATCAATGTACTTGTTTGTACGACGAAGCAATGTGAATACTTCATCTAATGCATCACCAACACGAAGTTCTTCCATCTTAGCTTCTACTTTCTTCTTAGTTTCTAAAGCACAAGCTTTTAATTCTTCATCGACTGCTTCACATACATTTGGATTTTTGACTAAACCACCAAAATATTTATTTGACATCGCAATTGTACGAGATACTAAGTTTCCTAAAATGTTTGCCAAGTCCGAATTAATTCTTTCAATCATTAATTCCCAAGTAATCGTTCCATCTTGCGCAAATGGCATTTCGTGTAAACAGTAATAACGAACAGCATCTACACCAAAGTGAGCCACTAAATCTTCGGCATAAATCACATTACCTTTTGATTTAGACATTTTGTCACTTCCCGTAAGCAACCATGGATGCCCGAATACTTTCTTAGGTAAAGGTAAATCCAAAGCCATTAAAATAATTGGCCAATAAATTGTGTGGAAACGTAAAATATCTTTACCAATAATGTGTGTTGCAGGCCAGTATTTGTTGAACTTTTCATCACTAACACCATTGGCATGATAGCCAAGTGTAGTGATATAGTTGCTTAATGCATCAATCCAAACGTATACAACGTGTTTTGGATCAAAGTCAACAGGAACTCCCCATGTAAATGATGTACGAGATACACAAAGATCTTGTAATCCCGGACGCAAGAAGTTATTCAGCATTTCATTCTTACGAGATTCTGGTTGAATGAAATCAGGATGATCTTCAATGTATTTAATTAAGCGAGCCGCATACTTTTGCATATTAAAGAAGTAGGCTTCTTCTTTTGCCTTCTTAACTGGACGACCACAATCTGGGCAACATCCATCTACCAATTGAGATTCTGTCCAGAATGATTCACAAGGCGTACAATACCATCCTTCATATGTTCCTTTATAGATATCTCCTTGATCATATAAACGTTTAAAAATGCTTTGTACTTCTTTTACGTGATAATCATCTGTAGTACGCACAAAATAATCATAGCTTGCATTCATTAAATCCCAGTTTGATTTAATTTGAGCAGCCACACCATCCACGAATTCTTGTGGACTTACACCTGCAGCTTTTGCCTTTTCTTCAATTTTTACACCATGCTCATCTGTACCTGTCTGAAAGAATACATCATATCCTTGTGCTCTTTTAAAACGAGCAATCGCATCCGACAAGATAATTTCATATGTATTCCCAATGTGAGGTCTACCTGATGTATACGCAATTGCCGTTGTTAAATAAAATGGTTCTTTCTTTTGTGTCATCTTTATTTCCTCCTATCATACAAATAAAAAAAGCCTTCATCCAAGGACGAAAGCTTCGTGGTACCACCTTAGTTTGTGTTTTCACACCTCAAGCTGTTAACGCCAGCATACGTCTTTACCTACCTATCGATAAAGAAGCTCCAAGACCATCTTCTCTATATATTGTACGCAGATTCACACCAAACCATCTGCTCTCTTTAGTACGCCATATAAATACTCTTCTTTTCTAAGCTTATTGACTTGTTTATTATACGCTATACAACGTATTTTGAGCAAATTTATTTCGCAGCTTTTGTCAAAATTTTTACCAATGGTAAAGCTTTTTCAGGACAATTTGAAACACCCATATGATATTTTGGCTTTGTAGGACCATGATAATCACTACCACAAGATACGAATAATTTGCGTTTCTGAACAATTTTCAACGCAGCCGCAACCGTTTGTTCATGAATATCATTAGAGAAGCATTCCACTCCATCCATACCTAAATCCACAATTTCTTCTAAAACATCATCTGAAATATAATCTAAATGCCAGCTTGATAAAATTGCAATACCTCCAGCACTATGAATCGCATCAATTACTGCTTTCGCATCCGGATAGTTAGCCTTTACATAACAAGGTCCATTCTTACCAAATACATCGGTTTCAAAACGAGACATCGCAACACTCTCACTTTCACAACTATCAATATACTTCTTCACAAAAGGCAATAAACGCGTTCTTTCGTTATGGAACACCATCTTTGTGATTTCTGCTGGTGTAATAGTTTGGAAACGAGAATTTGAAATTAACGAATCTACATCAATACGAATGTCTGAGTAATTTTCGAATTTTTCAACACGCTCCATGGATAAATCTTTTTCACGCTTCAAAGAATTTTGTTCTAACACTTCAAACGCTTCATTCGTCCAGTCAATATAATAACCTAGAATACGTACTCGCATTCTTTTATATTGTGCATCCACTTCCACGCCTGGAATATATTGAATGTTGTACAAACTTGAAAAACGAACCGCTGCCGCATTTGCCCTTGCACAGTTGTGGTCTGTGATTGAGATAACTTCCAAGCGATTTTCTTTGGCTTGTTTGAATAATTCTTCTACATCATAATAACCATCATCACTGTAGTTTGAACGAATATGTAAATCGATTGGAGTCACAACCAACTCTTCTTTTACTAAAGCTGGTTCTACCTTTGTTTCAAAACGAATTTCCTGATCTGGTTCATTTACAGGAACCAAACCAAAAATCAAATCAAATAGAGTTTGTTGGTTTGGAGTGATTAGGACAACAATACCATTGATGACCCACCATAAAATGACTCCCGGCACTTGATAGAAGAACCCTAAAATCATCAAAGGAAGACCAAATCCCAATGCTTGTCGCAAAATCAAATTGATTGGCATCGCCTCTTTTTTATTTCTACGAACCAATTTCAAATCCATGATGGCATATCCAAATGATTGCCCATTTGTTCGTGCTGTAAAAAACGCAAGTAATAATACACTAGATACAAATAACAAGGCAAACATTAAGTAGAATAATAAATCAAAGAAGTGTGGTGGAATCAATCCACACATAATTAATAAAAACTCAAGAACCCATATATAAACAGGCAATAAGCAAATGTTGACATCCATCAAAAACGCAAAGAAATGATTTTGGTAATCTCTTAGATTCCGTTTTAATGGAGTGGCATATTTATATCCACCTGCACGATACAATTTCGATTTTTTTTGAAAGTATGCTAGAGTTAGATCTTTAAAATTGTATTTCTGTTGTTTCATAAAATTATAAGCCTTTCTTTCGTTATTATAACAATTTTTAAGCATGAAAAAAAGGGCCATAGCCCTTAATCTTGTTTTCTTAAACGTTTTAGTGCAAATGTTAATGCCGCTAAAGACATCATACATAACCATGAATAAATCGTCATATTTGTGTTTGTTGATGTATTTACAGGCGTATATTTTCCTGCATTCATACTAAATTTTTGTGCTTCCTGCAGCAAACGCTGATACTTTTTACCAACTTTATTCACCAATTCTGCATTCACTGCATTTTTATCAGTTGCAGATAATTTTACCCAGCTAGGCATCGCAGAAAGAATCTTTTGATAATTCAAGTTGTTGGCACTTGTAAAGATATTTCCACTTGTACTCGTTAAATATGTCTTAATGAAATTATCAGCTGCCGTACTTGTAATCTCTTGTTTGACTACCGTTTCCACTTTTGCGGCGTCCACCTTCTTTGTTTCTACAGTTGGAGCCACAACTTGCGGCTGTTCTTGTACAACTGGTGTTTGCACCAATAATTCATTACTTGTTTCTACTTTTCGTGCAACCTTTTCTTCTAAAGTAACCACCTTGTATACAAAGTTTGTATTATCGTCTAAATATGCATTTAGATGTGCTAGCGTTTCATCCACTTTTGCCTGTGTTGATTCATCATTTGAAAGTACAAGACTACAATCATCCAATTCTTTCTTGAAGTTATTATAAGACTCTTCTTCAAGCATATCCTTATTGGATTCTAAGACTTCACTAGCTTCCTGCACTTTTTCATTCAATTTAGAGAAATCCGCTTTTTTAACTAAGGAAGCAGCTGCCGCATTTAAAGCAGACTGTGCCTTTTCAATGTCTTCAACAGTACTTGCTCCATTTTCTAACACCTTTTTAGCTTCATTCAAACTTGTTTCATATGCCGTATAGCTTCTATTAGTATAGCTATCCTTTGCATATGTACTTGATTGATCTACGATAGCTTTTAATCCAGAAACATTGATCAATGCTTTTTTTGCATTATCCAGTTTCACTAACTCTTGTGTAAGTTGTTCTAAAGTTGAACTTGTTGATTGAACCAAAAGGCTTGATTCATCCATCACCGTTTTTAAAGCGGCATAGCTATCTGCAGTAAAGATTGTAGAATCTAAACTTTGTGCATCTTTTAAAGATGTATCTAAAGCTGTTTTAGCGTTTAAAACCAATGTATTTGCCTCAGCTACAACAATTTCATATGCGCTTAATTTACATCCTTCAGCTTTTTTCATACCTGCATTTGCGTATGCTGTTTCATAAGCTGTTTTGATTTGATCCTGATTTTCTTTAGTCAAGACTTCGAACAATTGATCTCCTGTTAATACGAAAGAATAATTCTTTTCATCCACCTTAGTGATCAATGTATATTTTTCTACATCTTTATTTGTACTATCTTTAACAATTTCTTTTGTACTCAAATATTGTTTGATAAAATCATCTGCAGTAATTGTCTGTTGGGCTTTTTCTTCTAATTTTACTGGCTGTACTTGTTTGGCAAGCACATCCATATTTGGATTTGAAGCCACACAAACTGCTACAGCACTTGCGACACAATAAACCTTTGCTTTATTCACGACAAACCCTCCATTCCATTTCACTATTTTACTCCCAAAATATCAATTGGTCTAGTCCCAATATTCAACAACAAACTTTCGAGCCCATGCATCCGTTGCTTCTAATTGATCAATTGTAGGATTTTCAATATATTTTGCCTGCTTACAAGCTTGTTCAATACTTTCTTCAATTTGTAAAAATGAAATCTTTTTATCCAAAAACAGCTGTACTGCCTGTTCATCCGCTCCATTAAATACGGCACCTAGATTTCCTTCTTTTTTACCAATTTCATAGGCTAGTTTCAACATTGGATAACGAACATAATCCATTTCTTTAAAGTTCAAATTCATTGTTTTTGTCATATCCAAAGGATGATCTTCCTTTAACCCCGGACGATCTGGATAACATAACGCATATTGAATTGGTAAACGCATATCCGCAGATCCAAGTTGTGCAATAATTGCGTTGTCATTGTATTCAACCATAGAATGCACGATACTTTGACGATGTAACACTGTATCGATTTTTTCATATGGCAAATCAAATAAATAGTGTGCTTCAATCACTTCAAAACCTTTATTGACCATTGTTGCACTATCCACTGTTATTCGTTTTCCCATATTCCAGTTTGGATGTTTTAAAGTCTGTTCTACTGTTACATCGCTTAACTCATCCCTTGTCTTATCTCTAAAACTACCGCCACTTGCCGTAATAATTAAACGTTTCACATCTTCACTACGATTTCCCTGCAAGGATTGGAAGATGGCAGAATGTTCTGAATCGATTGGATATAGTTTGGTGTTTGTTTCCTGCAATGCCTGACGCACCAAAACACCGCCCGCAACCAAGCTTTCTTTATTAGCCAATGCCACATCAATTCCTTTTTTTAAAGATGTTAATGTAGGCTTTAATCCTCTAAATCCAACAACGGCATTCACCAACAAATCATATTCACAGTTTTCAATACATTGAACCATGGCTTCATTGCCACTATAAACAGTAACACCACTTAATTTTTTGGCCTTTGAAACATCTGAAATACCAGCTACCTGAATGGTTGGATGTTTATCAATAATTTTCTGCATTACATCCACTTGATGTCCAGCCGCAATACCAACTAGACAAAATTGGTCTGGATGTTGTTCAATCACATCCACTGTTTGTAAACCGATAGAGCCTGTAGCTCCTAATAATAGTATTCTTTTCATAATTCATCACCTGTACTTATCATTTTAACACAATACAGATAAAAGATGTGGTTAAATAGTAATTGGAGGTAAATTATGAAAGGCAATGATTTAACACATACTATTTCGGAAGATATGCCCGTCTTTCCGGGTAGTGAAACACCAAAATTAACCACAAAAAGCACCTACGAAAAGGATGGTTTTAAAGAAACACTCCTTCAAATGTATTCTCATGTAGGAACACACATGGATCCACCTGCCCATATTTTTACGAACCAAAAAGACTTTAGATCAATTTTCCCCAGAACAATTCATCGACAAAGCTCTTGTCGTTGATTGTAGAGATTTAAAAGAAGGACAAGCCATCACAATCGATAAAATCGATATAGATAAAGCCAAGTTGGCTGATTTTCTTCTCTTTAATCTTGGTTGGGATAAACGTTGGAATTTAGATACCTATTTTAATGATTACCCGTGCATAGATAACACAGTATTAGAATTCATTCTAAATAGTAATTTCAAAGGCATTGGCTTTGACGTAATGGGATTAGAAGACCCCCTGTGTGATGAAAATCTGACACGACACAAAGCGTTATTTAAAGATACAGATATTGTGAATATAGAAAATCTCACGCATTTAGAACAATGTGGTGATGAATTATTTTGGTTTAGTTGTTTCCAACTTAAAATTGAAAACTGTGATGGCATTCCTATTCGAGCGATTGCTTAGTATGAATAAAGACCGGATCACCGGTCTTTCAATTTTTTCTTTTCATTATATAATTGTTTATCAGCTTCAATAAACCAATCATTCCATTTATGTATATCTTTGTGGTATGGTGCACATCCAATACTCACATCTAAGTCAAAGGGAAAAGATAGTTTTTTTATATACGCATGAATTCTTTGGCACAAACCTTCTACATCATTTCCTTTATACACAATCACAAATTCATCCCCACCATAGCGAGCAATAAAATCACTTTTTTCAATACAAGATTCTTTTAAATAGTTCGCAATGGCCTTTAATGCTAAATCCCCTTGCACATGTCCATGCTCATCGTTGATTTTCTTAAATCTATTCACATCCAGCACTAACAAGTACATATTTAAATCTTGACTTCTTCCACACTCAAATAAATGCTGTTCCCTACAATTACAGTTATTCAATTGTGTTAATGGATCCATAGAAATCATTTGTTCTTCCAAACTAATATATACAATAAGGATTCAAAGACTAGTTCCTACACAAAAAACTGGAATGTCACGAAAAAAATCTTGCATTATGCCAATCAACAATAGTGACACCATATAAATGCCTAAAATTTGATTCGATTTCTTTTGTTGATAATTCTTTGCCTTACGGCTATACACACAAGCTTGATAGGCTCCAACCATAAAATAGAGATCGTTTATAAATACATGCAAAATATAGAGTGGTCCTTCTCGAAACTTTCCATATGAATCGATTTGAAATAAACATCCATCCAATGTTTTCACAAGTAAAAGGACAACGCTTGCGAACACAGGAATCATTGCGAATATCGTTTGCGATTTCTTTAAACAATGAACTTCAAACATTATTTGGATGTAATTAAACCAAGAAAGTATGCATAGCGAAAAGAACAGGAAGCTCATTTCATTTAGAAACAGGTCCTGACCATTTGTCGTCATTCGTACTAAATCAGTTTGAAAATATAATACATGTACAAAGACAACTGCAAAAAACTAACTATTTGACTGTTTTTCATCATGGAATGATAGGTTTTAAAACCTAGAATCAACATGATAGCTACACATATATAGTAGATTTACGCAAAACGAATTTAGTTTATAAAACCATTTTATCATGAAAAACAGATCATATCCCCTTTATCGGTAAATATGATCTGTTTTTTTAATTAGTCTTCAAATGACAATGGTTTTAAATCCCAAATTTCTTTAGCATATTCGCTAATTGTACGATCACTAGAGAAATATCCTGATTTAGCAATGTTTACTAACATCGTCTTAGCCCAGCGACTCTTGTCCATGTAACGAGCTTGTACTTTTTCTTGAGCATATACATATGCATCAAAGTCAGCTAATACGAAGAATTCATCGTTACGCATCATTAAGTCGTTGTTGATCAACTTAAATTCGTTTGGATCATTTGACCATGTACAATTCTTAAGTGAATCAATTACCATACGAATATTGTAGCTTGAATTGTATAGGTTCCATGCGTTGTATGAGTTTTCATGACGAAGTTCATTGATGTCTTCTACATGTAAACCAAAGATTTCTGCATTTTCGTATCCAACACGCTCAACGATTTCTACGTTAGCTCCATCAAGTGTACCTAGAGTGATTGCACCATTCATCATGTACTTCATGTTTCCTGTACCACTTGCTTCTTTACCAGCAGTAGAAATCTGTTCAGAAACATCTGCCGCATTCAATAAGATTTCAGCAATGGATACAGAGTAGTTAGGAATGAAGACAACCTTCATGTATTTAGAAATTTCTGGGTCATTATTAACAACATTGGCAACCATGTTAATCAATTTAATAATTTCCTTCGCTAAATCATAACTTGCTGCTGCTTTTGCAGAATAGAAGAATGTACGAGGGTAAATTCTAAATGAAGGATCCTGTTTCATTCTTAAGTATAAATACATAACGTGGAAGATATTTAATAATTGACGTTTGTATGCGTGAAGACGTTTAGCTTGGCAGTCAAAGATTGAATTAACATCAATATCAATACCTAATTTTTCTTTTACATAAGCAGCCAAAATCTTTTTACGCTCTAGTTTCACATCCATGAATTTAGATTGTAAAGCCTCATCTTCAACGTGTGCCATTAAATCTTCTAATTTTTCTGGATTTGTCTTGAACTCATCTCCGATCGTTTCTTCTAACAACTGAGTCAATTGAGGGTTTGAGAACAATAACCATCTACGGTGAGTAATACCATTTGTCTTATTTTTGAATTTATCTGGATAAATTGTCACAAAATCTTTGAATACATCGTTTACTAAGATTTCAGAGTGAAGTTTCGCAACACCATTTACACTGTGAGAACCAACAACAGCCAAGTTAGCCATGTGAACTTGTCCTTCTTTTAAGATTGAAACATTGTTGAAGATTCCACATAATCCTCTGTGATCTACGTCATATTTGAAACGACGGTTGATTTCTTCAATGATCATATATAGACGTGGCAACAATGAACGAACCATGTCTTGAGGCCATTTTTCAAGTGCTTCTGCCATAACTGTGTGATTTGTATACGCAACAGTCTTTGTCACGATATTCCAAGCATCATCCCAGTCATAGAAGTAATCATCTAGTAATACACGCATTAATTCAGGAATAACTAATACAGGGTGTGTATCATTTAACTGAATCGCAACTTTATCACCTAGATTATCTAAGCTTGGGTATACACGTAAGTGTGAACGAATAATTTGATCAATTCCAGCACATACAAAGAAATATTCTTGTGTTAAACGCAAACGTTTTCCTTCGATTGTCGAATCATCAGGATATACATTTGCTGTAATAGCTGTTACTTGATTCAAATATTCATTTAATCCACCTGAGTTTACAGAATCTTCATCAACTTCTGCATCCCATAAGCGAAGTGTATTTGTGGTTGTTGTATGATATCCAACGATTGGTTCGTCATAAGGTACAGCACGTACGACAAATTCCGGATGATGTTGAGCATGGAATTTTCCATATCCATCCATGTATCCATCTACGTAACCACCAAATTTAACTTTTACAGCATGTTGAGGTTTCCATACTTCCCAAACATTACCATTCTTTAACCAGCAGTCTGGCAATTCAACCTGTTGGTTGTTTTCAATTTTTTGTTTGAACAAACCATAACGGTAACGAATACAGTTACCATGTCCTGGCAAATCAAGAGAAGCTAATGAATCCATGAAACATGCGGCAAGTCTTCCTAAACCACCATTACCCAATCCTGCATCACTTTCAATGTTTTCTATGTCATTGATGTCCATACCTAAATCTTTTAAACCATCTTTAACAACATCATAGATGTTTAGGTTCATTAGGTTGCTAGTCATTAAACGACCCATCAAGAATTCCATAGAAAAATAATAAAGCTGCTTTGATTCTGTTTTCTTGATCGCATTTTTAGTTTCTCTCCAATGCTCTCCAGCAAAATCACGAATCATTTTGCCCAGGATAATATATCTCTCTTCAGGATATGTTTCTTCAAAATCACGTCCATAGGCATCAGAAACAGCTTCTTTAAAGCTTTCCTTAAAACTATCTTTAGACTCAAATAGATGTGGCATAATCTAAATCTCCTTCCAACGCCTTTACATTATACCTTTATTTCAAGCCATTTTTCAACTTTACCCCACTTTAAAAACATCGAAATCCCAAAAATAGCCAACAGTTTTATGGGTTTTGATGTATTCATCACCCAAAAGGCGACGAATTGAAGCGATATGAACCGTTAAAGTGTTATCCAATATTTCGTGATGATACGCCTGTTCCAAGTAAAAAACCAACGCCGATCTAGATACAGTTTTGTGAGGAACGTCCATCAGTGTTGAAATAATTGTAAAACTTGCCTTAGGAATAAAGATTTTTTCTTTACCCTTTTGGATAATATTAGAATCCATATCAATCAATAGATTCCCCGTTCTATATAACCCCTTTTTCTTTCGAACATTTTCAATGGACATTGAAATCAAACCGTTGCTGTAATTTCTCACTTCATCATTCACTTTTAAATTTTGGCATAACATAGCTGGTGTTTTGTAGTAAACCTGCCCGTTCTCTTCAATGCGATCCACAGGATATCCATTATCGACTAACTCTTCGAGCAGTTCTAAATCGACCTCTGTAATCAACTTACAAAACTTCATATGTATACTTATCTCCTTTAGCTAACCATTTCACATTTGGCTCATACCAATAGTATCCCATATCTATGTGAATTTAACATTAAATGCTAACTCTTTGTTAATTTATGCAAATTTTCAATTAATTTGTGCAAATATATAGTACCTTTTAATGATTTTTTACTCAAATTTCTCTATTTTACCGAAACATTTAATGCTTGAATCAATGATCATTCCACCCTTTTCATAGATGCCATACACAGGAATTTGTTTCTCTGATTTTACCTTTTCAATACTTTGCAGCTGCACTTTACTACTTCTAAAATGAGGTTCAATCGCAAAACCAGATAAACAACCTAAACCTGTCTGATACAAAAATCCTGGATAATCCTCATCCGGACTTATGTGATAAGAGTCAAGCTGAATCATGGCTCCTGCACTATATCCAATCATAATTCCCTTATAATTTTTAATTAACTTCTTTAATTTCTTTTCTTTAATTCGCTTCATCATTAAATCAGGAGCTCCACCTGTCAACATCAAAATGGAACTATTTAAAATCTTTTCCTTCATTTCATCCATCGAATCTTTAAAGTAATTGACCCATACTATTTGTTCCTTACCGATTCCATACTTGTAGAATACATCTTGATTAGAGCGATACCATATCCCTTGTCCAGGCGCATACTGTTTATTCCAATCAGACTCATTTTTAGTATCATTAAAAAAGCTAAATGGAAGGATACAAACACGGTCATTTTTAGATATATATGATTTTAAATTCATATATATCCACTTTTCATCGATCATACTCGTATTCAATAAGACATGAATAGGATGAATACAATTTTCAAGTTCTTTTACTCCAACAAAAGAATAGGGTTTCCTATTTTCAAACTCTTCAAAACACTTCATATCACTCGTTGCCTCATGCATGGTGAATACTTTATTATTCTCATCAATATATAATTTCATTTTTTGGCTCCTTTCAAGAAAAAAGATGGACGCTTATTGTCCATCATCTTCGTTTTGCGCATTTGCGATATTTTGTTGAATCTGTTCACTTGCTGCTTTTAATTGATTTGAAAGCTCAGGATCTTTAGCCGTTGTCATATTATCTGTAACAGGACCATCACTAGCTCCGGTCTTCGACAATTTTAAATATGTCCAGCCATCTGCCGTATGTGTATCATCAATCAAATAATTATAAGAATCAATTTCTAGATCATACATCTTTGAACTATCTTTATTTGTAAAATATGTATCAATTGGCAATTGTTCATTCACAATATTATATGCACTATCAAGTGCTGCACTCGCCACATCATCCGTTGCACTATCTACTAGATCAATATGTACACGTAGTGTTGCACTTAATAAATTCACACTTACCTTTTCTACATTATCAATGTTTCCTAGAGCACTCTCAAGAGATGAGATATTGTCTTTTGTAATGGCAGGATCTAAATCCGTTTTTGAAAAACGACTACCTTCCACAGGTCGATTTTGTCCACCTAAACTTGTCAACAAAACATATCCTACAATCACAACAGGAATCATAATTATAATAACAGTAAACCATACAAGCTTGTGTCCTTGACCTGTAGGTTTATTGGATGTATGTCTTCTACGCTTCATCTTGGCCATTAAAAAACCTCCTAATAACGTATTTATTATAACACAGTACCTGAAAACATTAAAAGTCTGAATGAATCAGACTTCTATCTTTTCTTTAATTCTTCTTGAATCAACTCATTTGTACGCTTAGGATTTGCCTGACCACGACTCGCCTTCATGACCTGGCCTACTAAGAATCCAACAGCACGATCTTTACCATTTTTGAAGTCTTCAATCGATTGAGGGTTGGCATCTAAAACACTGTTAACGATAGCTAAAATAGCACCATCATCACTTACTTGTTTCATACCCTTTTCTTCGATAACCTTCTTAGGATCTTTTCCTTGCATAACCTCTTCAAATACAACTTTACCTTGTTTTCCACTGATTTCTCCAGCCTCGATCACATTGATCAAGCTAGCTAAGTTTTCACTTGAACAAGGTACTTTCGCAAAACTTAAGTTATTTTTGTTTAAGTAAGCTGAAACATCTCCAATGATCCAGTTACATGCTTTTTTCGCAAATTTTGTTGATTTTAATACTTCTTCAAAGAAATCAGCCATTTCACGATCAGAAACCAATACACCTGCATCATATTCACTCAATTCATAATCCTTCATGAAACGAGCTAAACGAGCATCAGGAAGCTCTTCTAGATTATCCTGAATCGATTTAACCCAGTCAAGATCTAATTGAATTGGGAAAATATTTGGCTCTGGAAAATATTTATAGTCAACATTTCCTTCTTTTTTACGCATTAGAATTGTAGTTTTTTGTGCTTCATCATAACGACGAGTCGCCTGTTCTACTTTTTCACCAGCATCCAATAATGCAGATTGACGTTCTATTTCTGCTTGAACCGCTTTTTGAACATTCGCAATGGAGTTCAAGTTTTTGATTTCTGTCTTTGTTCCCAAAGTATCTTTATCTTTACTCAAAGAAATATTTACATCACAACGCATACTTCCTTCTTCCATCTTAACATCACTGACATTTAGATATAAAAGATTTTTACGAAGTGTTTCCACATAAGCTGCTGCTTCTTTAGCACTATGCATATCTGGTTTTGATACGATTTCAATCAATGGTGTTCCAGCACGGTTAAAGTCAATATATGTACCTGTATCTTTATGGAACTGTTTTGCGGTATCCTCTTCCATATGAATACGTTCGATGCGAATTTGTTTCTTTTCTCCATCTACATCAATTTCTACATATCCATTTGTTCCAATAGGATGGAACTGTTGCGTAATCTGGAATCCTTTTGGTAAATCTGAATAGTAATAGTTTTTACGATCAAAACGAACCAATGTTTCAAGATCACAATGCATAGCTGTACATGCCTTGATAGCTAAGGCTACAGCCTCTTTATTTACACATGGTAAGCATCCAGGATGTCCTAAATCCACAACACTTGTACATGTATTTGCGATTTCTCCAAAGCGCACAGGAGCACCAGAGAACATTTTTGTATTTGTCTTTAATTCACAGTGAATTTCAATACCAATCGTCACAAAATAATTCATTACTATCCCTCCAAACATTGTCCTTTTAAACCTGTGCATTCTTCAATCGCACTGGATACATCAAACATTTTTTGTTCTTCAAAAGGCTTGCAAGTTAAATTCACAGCCACAGGCATAGAATCTACTTTTCCTAGTGGAAGTGTAATACTTGGATAACCAGAGAAATTTTGCAACTGCATGTGTTCTTCGGCAAAACTAGATACGCCAAAGCGAACATTTGTACTTTCATTAATCAATGGTGCAATCGTTGGTGCTGCAACACTTAATACAGCATCACATTCTTCAAACATCTTCGCGTAAGCTTGAACGATCAAGCGACGAATCTTTTGGGCTTTTCTAAATAAACGATCTTGATTTTCTTCAAACAAAGAATATGAACCAATCACGAAACGGGCCCGAACATAGCTTGAGAAACCTTTTGTACGAGTATTTGTCATGACTTCTTCTAAATCTTGACCTTCTTCACGCATTCCAAAACGAATACCATCCAGATTTGAATGGTTAGCTGTTGCTTCTGCATTCGCAATTGTCTTATAGACAGGAGCAATCAATTCCATATATTCTTTTGGCATTTCCACTTCAACAATCTTAGCTCCTTTTTCCTCTAATTTAGAAACTAAAGCGTTAAATTGAGTCTTTAATTCTTCATTTTCCACTTCATCGATTACAGTTTTAAATACACCAATTGTTTTGTTTGTTAGATCACCATTCAATAATTTTGAATATTCTTTAACCTCTTCATAACTTGAAGTCATATCATGATCATCACGACCGGCAAGTACTTCTAGAGCTAATGCAGCATCTTTTACGTTTGTTGTAAAATATCCAACATGATCTAATGAACTTGCATAAGGAATGATGCCATAGCGTGAAATACGTCCATATGTTGGTTTAACACCAACAACACCACAATATGCAGCAGGTTTTCGAACGCTATCCCCTGTATCTGTACCAATAGCCAAAGGTACACATCCTGCAGCAACTAAAGCAGCACATCCACCGCTTGACCCACCTGGAATGCGGTCTAGATCATAAGGATTGTGTACAGCACCTGTGTAGGCATTCTTGTTGGTTCCACCCATACCAAGTTCATCCATACTTGCCTTACATACAAAGTCAGCTCCTGCCTCTCTTAATTTTTTTACGATTGTCGCATCATAAACAGGAACATAGTTATCTAAAATACGACTACTTGCAGTTGTACGAATACCACAAGTAGAGATGTTATCTTTCAATGCGACTGGAACACCTGAAAGTTTTCCTTCCTTTGTGTTATCAGCTTCATCCACCATAGTTACTACAGCATTTAATTTTGGTTGAACCGCATTAATTTTTTCAATAGCCACGTTTTTATTTACACAATTTGAAATTTCCATCTTACTTCACCACCTTTGGAACATGAACATGTCCCATACGCGCATCTTTTACATTCTTCAACGCTTCTTCTTGCGTTAATACATCACTTACAACGTCTTCTCTTAAGAATGTTGTAGGTGCTTCAAAAGGATAGACCATAGGTTCTACGCCTTCTGTGTCCACTTTTTCAAAAAGGGATACTTGTTCTTCGACGGCAACGAAATCTTTTTTCAATTCTTCGATTTCTTCATCACTCAAATCAAACTTCAAATCGTTTGCCAATTTGTGAAAATATTCTGTACTGAACTTTTCCATATTCTCCTCCTATATCTTACTGATCACATTACATTCACTTGAACCAGATGCTCTCTCTATCAATGCATACACTGTATCATCATTTAGAATGGTAATCAAATAGTCACTTTTTTTTGAACTAAATGTATCCATCTGATCTTTTACATCCTCAATCACGGCCAAGATTTCTCCGGCCGTCTTTCCGTGTGCTGTAATTGTCAAATTTAATTTCTTTAATTTTTTAGATTCAAACTTAGCCTCACCCGTAATATACGTGTTATCTGGAAGAACTCTTGAAATCTCTTCTTTGAATGATGTAAACTCCGTTGCTGCTGATGAATCCAATTCTGTAAAGCGTGAACTTGGAACCAGTGTCCATTCTTGACTTAAAGAAGTAAAACTTCCTTGTCCACCCTTATAATATCCTTCATAGATATAGCCACCTTTACCAGCGGTATTTGAATCATCCAAGCGATAAGCCGCTATAAAGATTGGAATATTCTTATTGATTTCATTAAAACGCTCATGCATATAGGAAGCTAATTTAGAAAAAGTAACCTCCAAATAGTTTTGCATCTTTTCATCCGTAATTTCTACACTTGACCCATCGGATGCGTTTAATTCTCCATTTACAACAAGGCCTAATGAAATTCCTTTTAGATTATCGTTTGTGTACCAATCTAATTCATACAAATCAACTAAAATTGTCGCATTTGTCACAATTCCATTTCCCGTATCAAATTCTTCGTCAGCGCTTGGGTTTAGACCATTTGGATTTCCATCACGAACTGTTCCTAATAATCCTCTAGAACCGTCTGTCGCATCCAATTCATCATAATCTAAGAATTGATGTGTCTTATAGCCAACTGTAGTTGGTGAAAAATACTTTTTCGATAGATCCATCAATCCACTTTCCATTTCTACACGCAAATCCGTATCTTGAATCAAACCAACATGTTTACTTCTAGTATCACTGGATTCATAAGGTAAAATAGCTTGATACGAATCTTCATCCAATGCGTTTGCCTGATTTTTATTTCCGGTAGAACAAGCGCATAAACTCAATGCCAATAAACCAATCAATAATTTACTCTTTCGCATTTTCTACCTCCTGCACAAACTCTTCTTCACTCATTGTCATAACGCCTAGACTTTGTGCTTTTGTAAGTTTTGATCCAGCTGCCGTACCATAAATAACATAATCTGTCTTTTTAGATACAGAACCCGACACATTGGCACCTAAGGATTCTAAAATGGCCTTTGCCTCATTACGCGTATAATGTTCTAGAGTTCCTGTTAATACACATGTTTTATTTGTGAAACGACTTTGTACAACTTTTTTCTTTTCTTGTGTAAAATTACATCCAGCTTGTTTTAACACTTCAATTAAATGAACATTCTTTTCCTCCTTAAAGAAAGCTACAACACTTTGGGCTGTAATTAACCCAATATCATGAATCGTAACTAAATCATCCATACTTGCATGCATTAAAGTAGCGATGTCACCAAATTGTTCAGCTAAAATCATTGCGGCTTTTTTACCAACCTGACGAATTCCAAGTCCATATAAGATGACACCCAATGGTTGTTTTTTACTATTTTCAATCGATTCAAGAAGCTTATCCACCGACTTAGTTTGATAGCCTGGTTTTTCGATCAATTCATCATAGTAACGATCTAAAAAATAAATATCTTCAATCGAATTTAAATAACCCCATTCGTGTAATTGCTCAATTTTCTTATCACCCAAAGTATCAATATTCATCGCATCTCTTGAAGCAAAATGAATCATACTTTCGACAACACGAGCAGGACAATCTTGGTTGATACAATAGTGTGCCGCTTCATCAGGTAGTCGTACTAAATGGGAACCACAGATTGGACATGTTGTCGGGAAATGATATGGCACTTGTGTTCCATCTCTTCTTTTTGGAACACTTGTTACCACTTCCGGAATAATTTCTCCAGCCTTTCGAACAACAACAATATCACCAATACGAAGATCTTTATTGGCAATCATATCTTCATTATGTAACTGAGCCGCACTCACCGTGGTTCCGGCAACACGAACTGGTTCTAACACAGCGTTAGGCGTAATTTTTCCGGTACGTCCTACTGTAATCACTATATCTTTTAATCGTGTTAAAACTTCTTGGGCTGGAAATTTATAGGCAGTCGCATAACGCGGTACTTTCGCGGTGCTTCCAAGTCTTCTTTGAGCGGCTAAATTATTTAATTTAATGACCATACCATCGATTTCATAAGGTAGATTCTCACGTTTTTCTTGAATTTCCTGGATAAATCGCCAAATTTCATCGACGGTCGTGCAAACTTTACGCAATGGATTTGTTCTAAAATGCATCTTAGACATGGCTTCCAAAGCTTCTTCTTGTGTTTGTACCGCAAAGTCAGACGCATTCTGGAAGTAATACCAATAGGCATCTAATTTACGACTTGCACACACACTGGAATCCAATTGGCGAATGCTTCCTGCAGCTGCATTTCTTGGATTCGCAAAAGGGGCTAACCCTTTTTCTTCTTGTCTTTTATTTAATAGTTCAAAGCTTGCCTTAGGCATATACACTTCACCACGAACCTCAACATGTCGCGTTTCAGGAATGTGCATAGGAATGGAAAGGATGGTTTTAACATTGTTTGAAACATCTTCTCCAACTATTCCATCACCCCTGGTCACAGCTCGAGTAAAGTTACCATCATCATATAATAATGCCATCGCAAGTCCGTCGTATTTGCATTCTACGACAAATTCTGGATTCGAAACACTTTCTGAGATTCTTTGAACAAATTCTTCAATTTCTTCTTTATTAAAGACATTTCCCAAAGAAAGCATCTGCGTATCATGTGTCACTTTTTCAAAGCCATCAAGTACAGAGCCAATGATTCTTTGACTAGGACTATTCGCATCATACATTTCTGGATGCTTTTCTTCTAGTACCATTAATTCCTGCATTAAACGATCGTATTCTTGATCGGTCACGCTTGGATTATCATATACATAATATTCGATAGAATACTTTTCTAATTCTTTACGTAATTCTAAAACTCTTGCCTTTTCATCCATCATACTCACCTAGGCTTTCTTTAAAGAAGGATGTGCTGCATTTAATTTTTTCACACCAATTGTGTGACCAAAGGCAATGGTTGCGACATCTCCACGAATTTCAAGTACAACACCCTGACCATAAATCGCATGTTCAACGGCATCCCCTTTACGTAAACGTGCTTTCTTTTTATTCGCACCCAGCTTAGATGGTCTTCCTGTTAAGGATTGAGACGCAACAACCTTTGGTTGTTTTGGTGCTTCTTCTTTTTCTTCTTGTTCAATATATTCCATTGGGATTTCAGCTCTAAAACGACTTGGTGTTTTAAACGCATCCTGCATATAACTAAAGCCTGTATTCCATGAAATATATAGTGTTTTTTTAGCACGTGTCATCGCAACATATAGAAGTCTTCTTTCTTCTTCTAATGCCTTCATACCACCTTCATCACATGCTCTAGAGCTTGGGAATACACCATCGTTAAAGTTAACTAAGAATACTGTGTCAAATTCTAGCCCTTTTGCGGCATGCACCGTCATTAAGCTTACTGTATTTTCACTTGTTTCCTGTGTTTTATCCGTAAACAAGGCAATATCTTGTAAATAAGATTCTAAAGTCATTTCTGGATCTTCAATCATACTTTGGGCAATGTCTTCTTTTAATTCCTTTAAGTTATCAATACGGTCCTGACCACTTTCTCGATCTTCTTTCAACATCGAAATATAGCCTGTTGTATCTAATACATAATCCAAGAAATCTTCTAACGCATAATGCTCCCTATTTTCACGTAGATCTTCAATTAAATCTACAAACATTTCACATTTCTTCGTAACCGCCGTACTTAATCCAATTGGATCTTTCATGACATCATATAGATTCATGTGTCTTTGAGCGGCTTGTTTTTGAAGATTTTCAATTGTACGTGCACCAATCCCACGGCGTGGTACATTGATCACACGTAGTACAGCTAAATCTAATGCCATTTGGTCTGGATCTTCTTCGTTACAGTTTGTACATAATCTTAAATAGCATAGGGCATCTTTGATTTCTTGTCTTTCATAGAAACGAACACCCCCATAGATTACGTATGGAATGCCGACCGATTTAAAGATACGTTCAAAAGCACGTGAAGAATAGTTCGAACGATAAAGAATCGCCATATCTTTGTATTCTAAACCTTTTTTGTGTTTTTCATTTATTTGACGAGCAACAAAGATTGGTTCTTCACTATCTTCTTTGCCTTCAAACATTGTGATTTTTTCATCACCAGGAAGTTTTGTGTATAAATCTTTATCAATACGTTCCTTATTGTATTTAATAACTGCATTGGAAGCATCTAGAATTGGCTGTGTTGAACGATAGTTCTCATTCAAAATTACAGTTTTACATGGTTCAAAGTCTTTATTAAACTTTAAAATAATGTCAACACTGGCTCCACGCCAAGTATAAATAGTTTGGTCTGGATCTCCTACAACACATAAGTGTGTATTTTTACCTGTTAATAGCTTGATGATTCCATACTGGATAGGGTCAACGTCCTGGAACTCGTCTACGTGGATATAATCTAAACGGTTTTGCCACTTCTCACGAACAGAAGATACGCTATTTAATAAGCGGTGTCCCTCTAGCAACAAATCATCGAAGTCCATAGCCTTCATTTCATTACGACGTTTTTCATAACCGGCATAAATTTTAGCTAAAGTAATACTGACATCATCCATTGCCATATTACCTGCCATTTGTGGATCAATATAGTTTGTCTTATAAGCACTAATAGCACCGAGTGCACGGTTATAAGAAATGGCTGTTTTATCCACTTCTAATGTTTTATAAATTGGTTTTAAAATGGCCTTTTGATCTTCTGGATCCATAATTGCGAATGTTTTTGGATACCCAATCAAATCCGCATCTTCTCTAAGCATTCTTACACACAAAGAGTGAATGGTTGAAATACGGACTACGCTTGCCATACTGCCTAGTTGTGCTGTTAGTCGCGTTTTCATTTCATTTGCCGCTTTATTCGTAAATGTGATAGCCAAGATACGATTTGGTAAAATACCACAATCTTGGACCAAATAAACAATACGTGCCATTAAGACACGCGTTTTCCCACTACCAGCCCCCGCAATAATACGAACATGTTCGTTAATTGTCGTTGCTGCCGTTCTTTGATTTTCATTTAATGTATCTAATATTGAGTTACTCATAATTTTTAATCACCGTATCAATTTTACCATAAACCCAAAAAAAGTGCTCAGAAATATGAGCACTCAAAACCTCAGAAAACGAATACCTTCGTATTTACTTTATTTATTGGTAAAACTCTTCACAATAGCTTTGACAATTTCTAGCTTCTTATGTTTTGGCGTTAAAACAGCAGGCATGAATCTATAATTCATCAACATCGTATCAACAAATGAATAGCCATGTACTTTTGTTGTCTTTTCTAACACTTTATCTAGTCTTGTTGCGTTTTCGTAAAACCAGATTCCTTAATACATTGTTCTAAGAAAGCTAAATCCTTTTCCTTGGCACATACATCGTGGAAATATAAGAATTTTTCTTTATAACGAAGCATAGCTTCTAATACATAGATACCATCTTCTTGCCATGAATCCATCCAAATTGTCTTCTTATCATATTGAATCGGATCTTGTTCCATAATATGATCTAAGTTTGTGACAATACCCGGTTGTTTACTGGCCTGAATCAACCAATCCCATTGTGCTTCATCTGTATATGGTGACATTAAACATAGCGCTTGATTTACTGGATCATAGCTTCTTTCTGCGGCACCACTGGCAACAACTCTTGCATCTTCAAATAAGTGATACACTTCTTTAATGCGATATTGAATGGCTTCCTGCTCCATATTTTTGGCATCAGACAATTTATTATCTCTACCCAATTGTTCACACAAATCTGCATATACATCTAAAGGCAAATCAATTGTATGATCTTTTTCATAAGCAGCCTCGATATATTCACAAATATCATTGGCATGCTTAATAGTATTTTCATTCATTAAAGTGTATTTACCAACACCTTCTTTGGCAAGTAAAGTCAATGCACAATTCTTATAGAATTTGGCATCTCTTTGCCAATCGTTCCAAACATAGAAAGAATCCATTAAGTCGCGAGTATTCATATGTTTAAATTCTTTTAAATCCAAATCTCCCTGACTTGTTAGGATACGATCTTCCTTTTGAAGCGGCAAGAAGTAAGTTTCTTCATACATATAATTCTGTTGACGCATCACTTCATTTTCTAAAAGAACACCACGAATATAATCCATTTCATCCTCATACATAGAACTTAATCGATCAAAATCTTCATCCTTATCAAATTCCATATCATCCATTAGTTCATATTCTCCAGGAACTTCTTCCTGAATATCTTTAAATATATCTACCACAAATGCATGAAATCCTGGGCCTGCATGACGGGTATTGGCACGTAAAACCATATCACCATCTTCTTCTGTCACAACAATCTTTCCTTGTGGACAAACCAAGATATCAACATGATCATAACGATCTTCAATTTGCACTTCTTCTCGTCTTGCGATAAGGCCTAAAACTTCATACAATTCATTCATTTCTTTTTCATTTCGATCTTTACAAATCATTTGAACAAACATGTTAAAACCTCCTCATATAATATGTAGCGTAATCAGTTCAACACATTGTTGTTAAATAG
>NZ_JAJDMK010000327.1:0-249 GCF_020593575.1 Holdemanella sp. DFI.5.55 | reverse complement strand
CCTTTTAATTTCAGTGAAATTCGTTTGTTATTATAATATTCTATGTATTCTTCTATCGCAATCTCTAAAGCTTCTAACGAATGGAATGAATATTCTTTTCCTAGAAACATTTCTTTCTTCATAACTCCAAAAAAGTTTTCCATTGGAGCGTTATCCAAACAGTTTCCTTTGCGTGACATAGATTGGTTGATTCCTTTATCCTTCAATAATTGATGGTAAGCCTTCATTTGATACTGCCATCCCTGATCA
>NZ_JAJDMK010000326.1:0-249 GCF_020593575.1 Holdemanella sp. DFI.5.55 | reverse complement strand
ATTCACAGCGTAAAGCATCGCAAAATGATAAGATTCTTCTTATATGAGGACATAAAAAAGAATGCTTTTATCCATTGTATCGACAATGGTATAAAAACACTCCGCAGCTTATGTTCTGTAAAGGAATCACTTCATACGCGATGCTTTTTCCTTTGATTTTCAGCTTTTTTGTCATGAAGCCTATAATAGTCTGAGCTCCATATACACATCACCCTGGTATGACCGGTATCCATATTTCCATATGAAAAT
>NZ_JAJDMK010000325.1:0-249 GCF_020593575.1 Holdemanella sp. DFI.5.55 | reverse complement strand
CGCATGCCGCTCATCGCCATATTCAGGGTTCGCGGAATTGGTGTTGCGGCATGCGCGACCTGTCGATTATCGCCACGCCTCCGGCTCGCCGCCTGGCGGTAAAAACCTTTGTGCGCGAATACGACAGCCTCGTGGTGCGTGAGGCTATTCTGCGTGAAGTGCTGCGCGGCGGGCAGGTTTATTACCTCTACAATGACGTAGAAAATATTCAGAAAGCCGCCGACAAACTGGCCGAACTGGTACCGGAAG
>NZ_JAJDMK010000324.1:0-249 GCF_020593575.1 Holdemanella sp. DFI.5.55 | reverse complement strand
TTTCTTCATTCTTATATCTGCAACAATGACAGGTTTGACTGCTCGCATAGAATGTATCTACTTTCTTGATCACCTTTCCATACCACTCGGCTTTATATTCTAGCTGTGTGGTAAACTTTGACCAGGATACATCCGATATAGATTGGGCTAGATTGTGGTTTTTAAGCATGTTGTCGACTTTTAAGTCTTCGATACAGATAATGTCATATTCTCTAATGATTCTAGTAGATAGTTTGTTGATAAAATCCA
>NZ_JAJDMK010000323.1:0-250 GCF_020593575.1 Holdemanella sp. DFI.5.55 | reverse complement strand
GCCGCTCTTAAACGTCAAGGCCGCGGCATCAACGGTAACGTTTGGCCGCGCCTCGAAGATAATACCGATTACGCCTAAAGGAACGCGTTTTTGCAGAATCTGCAGTCCATCAGCCGTATACCAGCCCTTGTCGATCTTGGCAACGGGATCAGGCAGCTGCGCGACGGTCTTTAAGCCGGCTGCCATGTCTTCAATGCGCTTTTCATTGATCAGCAGCCGATCGGTAAATTTCTTGGGCATATCAACTGCC
>NZ_JAJDMK010000322.1:0-250 GCF_020593575.1 Holdemanella sp. DFI.5.55 | reverse complement strand
AGAGATTCCAAGGGTTTGCCTGCCGGGTCTACGCCTACCATATGGTAGTTCGTTTTATGGCCGGTGGCCAGTGCGGTACCTCCGGCTCCGGAGTCGGTGATGAGGCGGTTGGCGCAATAGGTTTTCGAGAGGCCGGTGTATTGGGAGTTGTCCAGCCAGAGCTTGCCCCGGTTGGCGGTCCAAGCGGAATACATGTGCATAAGGCTCATGCCGTCGCCGATCATGAGGATCACGTTCTTTATTTTCTTTC
>NZ_JAJDMK010000321.1:0-250 GCF_020593575.1 Holdemanella sp. DFI.5.55 | reverse complement strand
ATTTTATTTTATCAGAAAATCAGTCTACTGTCAATACACAACAGGAAGTATTTAACCTAATGATATGAATTGTGTGGACATATCCAAAAAGAAAGGTGAACTGTAAAATGTAACAGGGTGAATGAAAATGGCAAAAAGACCCGTACCATTGTACGACTTTAAGGCTTTCGGGGCAGCTATAAAAGCCGCGAGAAATGAATACGGCGAGAGCCGCAAAAAGGTAAGCGACGAGTTATATATTTCCCCGCGC
>NZ_JAJDMK010000320.1:0-250 GCF_020593575.1 Holdemanella sp. DFI.5.55 | reverse complement strand
ATGATTTTTGTTTTCTGTTACAATAGATGTGAAAGGGGATTTACTTAATGGAAGAACAGCATGAAGTTTTTACCTTAATAGAGGAAATTACGCGTAATGATGGCACCAAATATTATGAAATCGGCAATATGGTGCATAACGGCCGTGCCGAACTGGCTGCTGAGCGTGGCTATATTAAGGAAGTTCGTATTTTAAAGCTGAATATCCCGCATTCACAAAACGTGATCAATTATGAGCATTTCATCAACAC
>NZ_JAJDMK010000319.1:0-250 GCF_020593575.1 Holdemanella sp. DFI.5.55 | reverse complement strand
AAGAGTTCTAAATCAGCGATTGTCTTAATTTCTGACATGCCGACCTTCTCCAGCAAATCCTGGCGGACCATGACTGAAGAGAATTTCCCCGCAGACGTAAATGCCTGAGACGGTATCGCCCAAAGCTTGCCATCGATTCGGTTCTGCTTAAAGTTTTCTTCGGGGATGTGTTTAATAAGATCCTGGCCATATCGATCCAGAAGCTCATCTAAAGGCTGAATATAACCTTTATAGACAGTGACGAATGATG
>NZ_JAJDMK010000318.1:0-250 GCF_020593575.1 Holdemanella sp. DFI.5.55 | reverse complement strand
CGCCACTCGCTTGATCAGCTGCTGTTGATCGGCTGGATTGACGATCAAACGGGCCCCATTAAGCTGAAACTTTTCCAGACACCATTGACCAAATGCTGCTGGACTCATTGGCTGCAATAAGTCGCCCAGCCGTCCCATTCCATAGTCGCGTCCCGAGATCGGATCAATCCCCGTAATCTGCAGCGGCTCAACGTTGGTCAGCTCTAATTGGGCCGCCAGCCAATCGTTCATCCCGCCTTGACAATGCCAA